>RFJD01000490.1 GCA_003695015.1 Verrucomicrobiota bacterium
CGGGCCAGGGCGGCGAGGTCCATGCGCGATTGCGTATTTTTCCTGCGAGTTTGCCGCCCGGCGGACCGTCGCGGCTTTGCGACCGCGGTCGCCCTACTCCGGCCGTGGAACCATCTCCGGCGGAATCGGCTGACGGACCGCCCACAACATCGCGTTGAACAGCAAACGCCGGAACCCCGGTTCCCGGAAATCGTCCGGGTGGCCCAACGAGGTGTAGAACACGCGGGCTTGGTGCGGCCCGTAAAGCCGCACCCACGCCACCGGTTCCTCCGGCTGATCCGGGATGTGCCCCAGCAGAAGCGGCGTCGCATCCGGCGCAAGCGGGCTGACCTTGTACAACGAGCCGTGGCCCGTAAAGCTGCCGGGATCGACCCCGGTCAGCACAGGATGCCCCTCCGCTCCCGGTGCGAGGCGCAGTTTGGTCGGCGGCCCGGCCGGGTGGTGGTTGTGGTAATGGCCGCCGAGCACCTCGGGATCAAACGCCGCCCACTGCGCCAAACCGGGGTTCTTTTCGAGAGCCTCGACGGCCTTGCCGCGCAACGCAAAGGCATGCGACGCGGTCCGGATGCCCACCAAGCCGGCGCCGGCTTCGAGGCGTTGGCGGAGCAGATCCAGCATGCCGCGGGGCGCCGCCCGGCGCCGGGCACTGAGCACGACCAAGTCCGCCTTCGCCAGCGCACGCCAGTTCTCCCAGTGGTAGTCGTCCACCCGGGGTGAGGCGGTGACGAACTCGATCCGGAAGCCGCGCCATGCCAGCACGTCCCGGGCGAACTCGGGAAGGGTTTCCCATGTGTGGTACTCGTTTTCGCCGATGACGAAGGCGACGGTGGCCCGGCGATCGGCCCGGAAACGGAATGGTTCGCCTCCGAGCAGGTCGGCGCTGGTGATGGAGGGGCACCAGTGTTTTTCAACGTGCTCCACCATGAGGTCGGTGCCGACGAAGTGACTGACGAACGGCCGGCGCCGGGAGTTGTACATGGTGTCGGTGAGGTCGCGGACGAGGGCCACGTTGAGGCCCTGCGCCACCAATTGGCGGATGCCGAACGGCCGGCCCAAGACGCACATGTTCAGGTGCACGCCCAGGATGAGGACGTTTTCGATGCCGCGTTGACGGATGAGGTAATAGGCCTCGGCCGAATCGGTGATGGCGTCGCCGGGCTGGATCTCCAAGGTGTCGATCTGATGCGTCCACGCCCGGTATTCGCGACAGCGCGGCTCGTCGTCGCATCCGCCGTCCGAGTCGTCGATCGGCAGCTCCCCTCCCCGATCCCGGTCGAGGCTGCACCAGTTGCGGAGAGGGACCTTCGGTTTCACCGGCGGGGCGGCTTGGGCGAGGCGACGCTGCGGCGTGTCGCGGTAGTACTCCATCGTGTCGCTGGGCGCATGGATGATCAACGCGCCCCGGGCCCGGGCGGCTTTGAGGAACTCGTTCATGCGGGGGGCCATTTCGGCGACCCGCGCCGTGGCGCCGCGGCACCAGTGACGGTCCCACATGTCGCAAACGATGACCGCCGTCCGGCGGGCGTCCCACTCGACCTCCCGCACGCGGGCCTGCCAGGCGCCGTCGGGCAGGCGCACCCGGTCGCGGAGGTGCAAATGCAGGGAATGTTCGGCGGCGGAAGCAACAAGGCCGAACCCGGCCGCCAAGGCGGCGGCCGCCACCGGGCGGATCAGTCGGATCAGTCGGATCAAGGGCAGGCGCATGGCCCAATCATCCGGGGCCACAGGCCGGTCCGTCAACGTCATCGTTTACCGGGAACTTGGGGGAATACCAGCCGTCTGCCGCAAGCGGTAGAATTGGTGAGGAACCGAGGGTGAGACCAAAAGCTGGTTCTGCTGTACCGTTTCGACAACAGGGAGCGGAACGGGGCTCCACACGGCTTCGCTCCCAAGCGTTTCCGAGCCCTCGAGAACACAGGGCCCGACTCCGGAATCCCACATGAGCCTGACCTGTCCAGCCTCGTGATGGAGTTCGATCCTCAGCGGCGTCATCGGGAGCCGCACCGCCACCAACTCGATCCCTTCGTCCGAACCCAGGTTCCGGCTGTAACGTTTTGTTTCCGGGCTGTCCCAATGCTCATGGACGCCCAAGCTGCTCAAACCAACGCCGTCCCCATCCGGATCGTACACGGTGCCTGAGGGCGGTTGGTCCGCAAGGGCAGCCTCATGCAGATAGTCCTCTTGGCCGCCTTCCAAACTGCCGGGTTCGTGAACACCTCCTGTCACCACCTCGGGCCATTCAGCAAGGAGGAAATCGTGGGCCACCGAGTCGATCGCCACCGGGTCCTGGCTGAGAAAAAGACTCGACGGCCAGTCGCCGGTCTCTCCGTCGCCGAATGGAGGCGATTTCCAGGGTCGCGGCTTCGCGTCGGAGTAATAACCAGCGTAAAGGCCGTCCACGAGACAAAGCAGAGTCTTGCCCCCCAAGTCAGGATGTCCCATAAGATCGACGATGGCCCGGTAGTGTCCCATGCCCGGAGACCATTCCTTGTTCGGCAAGGACAAGTGCAGGTTGTAATAGTTCAACTTGCCCTCGTTTCGGTAATGCCGGTTCGGCATGCGAATCAGGGCGCCGTACAGGTTCTTCCCGCAAAGGGTTACGCCCGAAGAATGGCCTTTCAGAGTGGTGAAGTTAATCACGTAGCTGGCCTCCGCGAACATCCGTGGAATGTAATCCTGCAAGGTCCCTTCAGCCTCGGGAGTGCTCCAGTAAAGCGGCACCTCGGAGAACTCGGCCCGTTCGCGGTTCTCTCCTCCCAAGTTCTCGACGTAATGGACCTCCGGATAAACTTCCAGCAACCGCTGCAGATAGCAGTCCGGCCAAAGGGCGGTGGTGTCGCCCACCGAGATGTCCTCCTGGCGAACACCGACCACTTCAATCAACTGATGCAGCAAGGCCAACACCATTTGCGGGGCCACATCGATGTGATCTGGAAACCTTGTTTTCTCGCGGGTCACGGGATCGACAAACGGCGGCGTCGTGCTGGCGCCGGCCCAACACGTCACCATGTTGAGTTTGATGGCGATGCGCTCGCCGGGCTGATAACCGCGATCGCCTCTTCCCAACCGTTGGTTGAATGCGCGGAAAAGGGCTTCCCATGCCTCCGCTTCCGTTGGCTTCCCGGCAAGCGCACGGATTCCGGCGGACATCATTCGCGCCACGGCTGCGGGATCCGTGCACTGATCCTCGTACCAGTGCCGACCGGAGTCGGGACCTTCCCAATCGGTCGCACTCGGATCATGGACCCATACCACTCTTCCCGGATGCACACCGATTCCTTTGCCCAAGGGGGGATGGCTCACCGGTTCAATCGAAGCCGCCTTCAACCGGGTGGCGACGAAGGGCATCACGACCACACCGAGCGCGGTCCCGGCGGCCAGCAGTAAGCACCACGCGCGCAGCGGTTGGCGCTTGGCGAAGCGAACGGCTGCCTGCCGACGTGCCACCACCCACACTCCGACGGCGGTCAGCCACGTCACGAAGCCCGCCGCCAAGGGAAACGCTGCACGCTGGCACGGATAGCTGGCGCGGCTGGGCTTCGGAACAACCCGGATCAGAAACCAGAGGAAAGAGCAGAACCCCAAGATCGGCCACCAGAGCCGCCAAGACGCCATCCGCCCCCACCATTTTCGCCCTGAAGGGTGGAGCACCTGACACTCACGTTCGTCTCGGGTTTCCGTGCAAGGAGGGACTCGGCCGGCATGCGGGCCATGAGATCCAGCGTAGTTTTCACCGCCCCGGCTTCGGCAGCAATGGTTTCCAGATTTCATATGCGGCAGACAGCACTGCTCGGGCAATCTTGCCCAGACACTGGGTTGTCACCATGCCCTCCGCCCTATTCCGACCTCGGTCAGGCACACGGTGGCTGAACGGAGGACACTCTCATGCACGATGTGGGATATGGCAACCGTTATCTGCCAACCGACATCCAGCCGACATGGCACGGAACCATTGGGCTTTCGGGCAGGAACGACGTTGTCTCACTCTCCCTCGATCACCTCGCGGATGGCCGAGAGGAGGGCCGGGTGGTCGTCGTAGGCGCGGAACTGGGGGAATTCGGAGCGGACGTTGGCCGGCGCCTTGAACAGGAAACCCACGTCCGCCTCGGACAGCATGGTCGTGTCGTTGTAGGAATCCCCGGCCGCGATCACGCGGTAGTTGAGCGACCGGAAGGCGGCCACGGCGCGGCGTTTCTGGTCGGGCTGCCGGAGCTGGTAATCGACGATGCGGTCGTCCCGCACCACCAGCCGGTGGCAAAGGAGCAACGGATGGCCCAGTTGCCGCATCAATGGCAACGCGAACTGCTCGAAGGTGTCCGAGAGAATCACCACCGGGACCAGCTCGCGCAGTTGGGCAAGAAACTCGACCGCGCCCGGCAGGGGTTGCAGGCCGCCGATGACGGCCTGGATGTCGGAGAGCCGCAGACCGTGCCGTTCGAGCAGCTCGAGCCGCCCGCGCATCAACACGTCGTAATCCGGCTCATCGCGGGTGGTTCGCCGCAGGGCATCGATGCCCGTTCGCTCGGCGACGGCGATCCAGATCTCCGGGGTGAGCACCCCTTCCATGTCCAATGTGACCAGGCACTGCCTCACGGCGCGGGATGCTTCCAAAGCGGGTTGGCCGGTGTCGAGGCAAAGGCGCCTGCGTGGCCACGGCGGCGGCTGTTTCCGCCTCATCGCGGCAAGGATGCCCCGCGACCAACAGCCCTTCCCCGCTCAGCCGCCCAGGACATGCCGCTCGAGACAGCCGCAAACCGCGGTCGATTCCATCTCGTCGTCCTCGAGCAACCCCGCCTGCTTGGTCAACAGGACCGGCCAGTCAGCCGGATCTTCCGGCAGGGCGCCGTGCGAACCGCGCACCAGCGTCGCGTCCAGCGGGATGACGTCCATCAGCATCCGGAAACCCAGCTTCTTCTGAAGCAGCCGCCACGCCACATGCGCCTTCAACCGCCACGCCGGCCAGTCGGGTCGGGTGAACAACTCGACCGGGTCGTAGCCCGGTTTGCGGTGAATGTCCACGGTCGGGGCGAAGTCCGGCGCCCGGGCGTCGTCCTCCCAGTAGTAGTAGGTGAACCAAGCGTCCGGCTCGGCGATTGCGATCAAATCCCCCGCCCGCGGATGGTCCAGGCCGAGCGCGGCCTTGTCGGTCGGCCCCAGCACCCGGGCCACGCCCGGTTCGCCGCTCAACACCTCCCGCACCGCGGGCAACAGTTCCTCCTCCCGCACGTAAACGTGGGCCACTTGGTGGTCGGCGACGGCGAAGGCCCGGCAGGCGCCGCAGTCCAGCAATTCGCGCCCCAGCTCCTCCTTCAACGCCAGCCACCCCTCGCGCCGGAACCGCCGGTTCAGGTGAACCGGTCGCCGCACCGGCACCAAACCGTACTCCGAGAGCACGACCACCCGCACGCCGCGTTCGCGGAAGAAATCGATCAATTCGCCGACGATGGCGTCGATGCGCCCCAAGTCCGCCGCCGCCTCGGAGGCGTCCGGTCCGTGGCGCTGAAACCCGTAGTCCAGATGCGGCAGATAGACCAAGCTGAGCGTGGGCCGGTGACGTTCTTCGATCCACCGGGCCGCCCGGGCGATCCAGCGGCTGGCGGCGTCGGGCGGTCCGGCGGGCGAATCCACCCCGGCGGCCGGTCCCCAGAACGTGGCGAACGGGAACTCGCCCAGGTCCCGCTTGATGGCCGGGCGGATGTCGTAGGGCCAGGTGTAAATGTCGAAGATCTTGCGGCCGTCCGCCGGGTACATCGGGCGCGGGGTGATCGACCAGTCGGCGCTCGAGTACATGTTGAACCACCAGAACAGCTTGGCGCAGGTCAGCCCGGGTTGCCGCTCGCGGAGGCGTTCCCACAGCTTGGGGGCGCCGACCAAGTGATTCGACTGCTTCCAGAAATGGACCTCGGCCAGGGTGCGATCGTACCAGCCGTTGCCGACGATGCCGTGGACCGAGGGCGGCTGGCCGGTGAGGTAATTGGACTGCGCGGTGCAGGTGACCGCCGGGAAGGCCGGCCGGATCCGCGCCATGGCCCCCTCGCGCAACCAGGCGCGCAGCCGCGGGGTGTGTTCCCCGATGAGGCGGCCGGTCAGGCCGACGACGTTCAACACGACCGTGCGGTGCATGCCCGAGGTTGGCCC
>RFJD01000003.1 GCA_003695015.1 Verrucomicrobiota bacterium
ACCCTCTTGATCCACGACAACGACCCGCCGACGGTGAACTTCGCCGCGGCGGAGACGGTGTTCCGCGGGGGAGCGGGCGCGGTCGAGATCGAGTTGACCCTGTCGAAGCCGCCCGCCGGGACGGTGTTGGTGGACTACGCGACGGAGACCGGCGGGAGCGCGGAGCCGGGGCGGGATTACGTGGCCGTACACGACACGTTGGTCTGGCCGGTGGGAGCGACGCGGCGGTCGTTTCTGGTGACGGTGTTGGCCAACCCGGATCGGCGGGGGCCGCGCACGGTGTGGCTCCGCCTGCGCAGCGCGCTCAACGCCACCGTCGGGCCGACGAATCTGGCCGTGCTCCGGATCGAAGACGCGCCGCCGCCGCGGTTGCAGGCCTCGCGGACCGGCGCGGGGGAGTGGTGGATCGAGGCGGACGCCGTGCCCGGGGCGCGGCTCCAGTTGCAGCGGTCGGCGGACCTGCGGGATTGGACGCCGCGGCAGGAGCGGACGGCCGGGGAAGGGCCGGTCGTTTTCCGGGAACCGGCCGACCCGGCACCGCCGGCTTGGTACTACCGCGTACGGGTGGTGCGTTGAACCGTTGGACCGCGGCCCGGGCTCAGAGGAACTTGCCCGGGTTGAGGATGCCCTTGGGATCGAGGGCCGTCTTGATGGTCCGGTGCAACGCCCGGACTTCCGGAGGGACCGCCTGGGGGAACCAGCGCTTCTTGGCGATGCCGACGCCGTGTTCGCCGGTGATCGCGCCGCCCCAGCGCAGGACTTGCGTGAACAGGTCGTCCAAAGCCCGGCGGCTGCGTTCCCGCCAGCCGGGCGCGGTCTCGTCCACCATGACGTTGACGTGGATGTTGCCGTCGCCGGCGTGCCCGAAGCAGGCCACGGGAAAGCCGTGCTTCTGCTGGAGTTTGGCGGCGAATTCGAACAGATCCACCAGCCGGCTGCGCGGAACCACGACGTCCTCGTTGAGCTTGGTCAGGCCGGTGTCCCGCAGCGAGTAGGAGAACTCGCGCCGGACCTGCCAGATGCGTTCGCACGCCTCGGGCCCGAGGCCGCGGCGGGCAAAGCGCTGTTCCGGCTGGCGGGCGGCCTCCTCGACGCGCCGCAGCTCGCGCCGGACGGTTTCCGGCTGCCCGTCCAGTTCGACGATGATCATGGCCTCGCATCCTTCCAGCTCCCGGCTGCCGGTGCGTCTGCGGGCGGCGGCCAAGGTGAACGCGTCGGCCACTTCGAGCGCGCAGGGCAGGATGCCGGCGGCGAAGATGGCTTGGATGGCGCGGGCGGCGGCTGGTGCGGTGCTGTAGCCGACGGCCAAGCAGCCGCGGTAGGGCGGCAGGGGCAGGAGCTTCAGGGTGGCCTCGGTCACCACGCCCAGCAGCCCCTCACTGCCGACGAACAGTCGCGCCAGCTCGAACCCGGTCTTGTTCTTGTGAGTGCGTCCGCCGAGGCGGCAGACCGTGCCGTCCGCCAGCACGACCTCCAGCCCCAGCACGTAGTCCCGCGTCACGCCGTACTTGAGGCAACGCGGTCCGCCGGCGTTGGTGACGATGTTGCCGCCGACCGAGCACTCGCTGCGGCTGGCGGGATCGGGCGGGTAGAACAACCCCATGGCCTCGACCTTGTCCTGCAAGGCCTGTGTCCGCACGCCCGGCTGGACCACCGCCACGAAATCGCCCGGGTGGATCTCCTTGATGCGATTCATCCGGTCCAGCGAGAGGGCGATGCCGCCCCGGACCGGCACGCAGCCGCCCACATAACCATGGCCGGCCCCGCGCGGGGTGATGGGGATGCCGTGACGGTGGGCGAACCGGAGGATCGTGCTCACCGAACGGGTCGAGCGCGGCAGCGCCACCGCCTCGGGCCGGTGGCTGGCGAACCATCGATCGCCGGCGTGGGCTTCCAACGCCTTGTCGTCCAGGCGCAACTCGCCCTTCGGGAGCCGGCGCTGCAACCGCTTCAACAACGCAAGCCGGGAGGTGCTCATGGTTGGGGGGTGTCGTCGGCCGCGGACGGGGCGTCTTGGTCCTTGGAGTCGATCACCTGCCGGGCCTGTTCCACTTGGTCGGCCGGGACCTGCACCCGGATGCCGCCGACCGCCATGGCGTAGCCCTCCATCGCCAAGGCGCTGCCTTCGTGGGTGACCATGGCCGAAAGACCGGCCGCCTCGAGACGCGAGCGGATCAACTGCGCCTCGGAAGGGTTGAAGCTGCGGAACACGGTGACCAGTTCCATGGCCCCGACGATACACGGCCGGGGCCGGCAGGCAAAGCGGCGGGAAAGCCGTTCAGGAAGTCCGGCGGAACTCCGCGGGCACCGCCTCCGGCTCGTTGAGGCTGCCGCGGCGATAGCCCAGCAGGTCGAGGGTCACATGGGCGTAACCGACGCGCTTGATGGCCTCGGCCAGCCGCCGCGGCCGGTCCGGTTCCCCGAAAAGCCGCTCCAGTTCGTCGGGGCCCAACTCGATCCGCGCGAGGTGTCCGGCCTTCAACTCGTGATGCCGGACGCGGACGTCGCGGAAGCCGGCGTCGCGGAGCACGTCCTCGGCCTGCTCGATCATCCGGAGTTTCTCCGGCGTGACTGGTTCCCCGTAAGGGATGCGGGAACTGAGGCAGGCCATCTGCGGCTTGTCGGCGGTGGGCAGTCCCATCATGGCCGAAAGTTCGCGGATGTCCTCCTTGGTGAGGCCGGCCTCCTTGAGCGGGGCCCGGACGGCGAACTCGGCGGCGGCTTGGGCGCCGGGCCGATGGTCGCCGACGTCGCTGGCGTTTTCCCCGTAAACCACCACGCGGAACCCTTCGGCGCGGGCCAGCGGAATCAGCTCCTCGAACAGCTCGTGCTTGCAGAAGTAACAGCGGTTGAGCGGGTTGGCCAGGTAGTCCGGGTTGGCAAACTCGCGGGTGCGGATGACCCGGACGGGAAAACCGAACCGGCGGGCCAGATCGAGGGCTTCCCGCAGCTCGCGGCGGGGCAGGCTGGGGGTGTCGGCGATGGCGGCCAGGGCCTTGTCCCCGAGGACGTCGTGGGCCACGTGGGCGAGGAACACCGAATCCACCCCGCCGGAATAGGCCACCACGCAGGAGCCGTAGGAGGCCAGCAGTTCCCGCAGTTTGCGATAGCGCGCCTCAAGCATGCCCGCAAAGTGCCACCGGCGGCCGGAGGTGTCGAGCGCAGGTGGTGGGGTCGCCCCGGCGTGGCGGACGATGAGGCCCGAAGGAAAGAAAAACGCGCCCCGGAGGGCGCGTCGCCAAAGGGGTCAGCCAGCCGCCGCCCGGTTCAGGCCTTCTTGACCGGCACCTGCGGCGGGTTGCTGAAGATGTCGTGCAGCGAAGGCAGCGGCGGCTCGAGGATGCGGAAGTCGCCGAACTGCATCTTCCACTGGTCGCCATAGACCAGATCCGGGGCGTACTTGAAGGTGGAGTTCAGGATCTGGTCCCAAGTCACGTCGGCGCCGCTGTAGGCCGCCTCGCGGCCCATGATGGCGGTCAGCGTGCTGTCGGTGACGTTCTTGGTCTCGTTGAGCGGCGTGTTGTTCACGATGGCATTGATCAGGTCGATGTGCTCCTGGACGTAGGGATTGACCTGATTGCCGCGGAACCGCCAGGGCCGACCGTCCTTGGGACGGACCCAGCCGCCGGGATTCGACGTGCCCTTGCTGCCATCGACGAACTCGCTGACGGAGGTATGTTTCCGTTTGATCTGGCCGCAGTAGGAGAACATCGGCGTGCCGTCCTCGTAGGCGAATTCGCAGGCGAAGTTGTCCCAGATTTCGCCGGACTTGTTGCCGAGCATCTGGCGGGCGCCCATGCCCCAAGCGCGCACCGGGTGGGTGCCCTTGATCCAGTTGCAGACGTCAATGTTGTGGACGTGCTGCTCGACGATGTGATCGCCGCACAGCCAGATGTAGTGGTACCAGTTGCGGATCTGGCGTTCGAGCACGGTGTCGCCGTGATCGCCCCGGTGCCAGATGGGACCGCCGTTGACCCAGTAGGCCCGCAGGGCCACCACCTCGCCGATGGCGCCGTCCTGGATGCGTTTGATGGTCTCGATGTAGCTCTTCTGGTGGCGGCGTTGCGTACCGGCGGCCACCTTGAGCCCCTTCTTGTCGGCCAGTTCGCCGGCGGCGTACATGATCCGGGCCATGGGCCCGTCGGTGGCCACCGGTTTCTCGGTGAAGACATTGACCCCTTTTTCGATACAGGCGCGGAACTGGGCGGGCTTGAAGCCGGGCGGGGTGGCGATGATGGCGTAGTTCACGCCGGGCACCTCGAGGGCCTTCATGTAGGCGTCGAACCCGCTGAAGCAACGTTCGCGCGGGACGCCGAACTGGGTGCCGCGCCGCGCCTTCTCGGGGAAGAGGTCGGCAGCCGCCACCAGCCGGCCGTTCACGCCGGTGGCCTCGACGGCGTCGAGGAAGTTCTTGCAGGCGCCGCTGCCCCGGCCGCCCAAGCCGATGACAATGGCGTTGATCTCGGGTTTGGCCTGACCGAGGACGCCGGGGGCGGTCGAGGCCGCCAGCACGCCCGCGGTGAGGGCGGTGGATTGCTTGAGGAACTGGCGCCGGTTGGGCGCCGCGCCCTGGGTGATGTTGCTTTCGTTCATGGTTGCTCTGCTTTGCTGTGTCTCGATCTGTCCTTTTCCTGAAACCCGTTGTTGGCGACCTGCGTTCGCCGCGGTCGGGCCGCGGCCGGCAGGTCTGGGTTGCCTCGTGATTATTCCTTTTCGACGCCGCTCGTCCAGTACTGTTGCAGTTTCTCCGGCGGCGGCACCTTCAGCGGCCGGACGATCCGGAAGCCGACCCACGGTGCGTCGGAGAACCACCAGATGCTCTTGGGCAACTGGGGATCGCGCATCTTCCAGCTCGGATCGGAACCGCGCCGGGCGGCCGACCGCAGCATCTCGGCCGGATCATCGTAGCTGCCGCCTCGCACCACGTGGGGGTAGGGCTTGGTGGCCTTGTTCCACGGATCGACCTTCTGGTCGAGGACCACGTCGTAAGAGTCCGCGTACTGGTCGAGACAGTACTCCCAGACGTTGCCGTGCATGTCGTACAGCCCCCAGGGATTGGGCTTCTTGCGTCCGACTTTGTGGTACTTGAAGTCGCTGTTTTCCTCGAACCAGGCGTATTCGCCGAGCTTCGAGACGTCGTTGCCGAAGGAGTAGGCCGTGGTGGTGCCGGCCCGGCAGGCGTACTCCCACTCCGCCTCGGTGGGCAGGCGGTAAAAGTGGCCGGTCTTGGCGCTGAGCCAATGGCAGTACTTGTTGGCGGCGTGTTGGGTCATGCAGATCGCCGGATAGCCGTCGCGCCCCATGCCGAAGCTCATTTCGGTGTATGGCTTGGAAGGCCGGGTGACGGCGTCGGACACGGCGTTGACCTCCTCGGGGGTCGGGTAGTGCTGGCGAAGCTTCTTCTCGTCGTCCGGGTACATGAACAGTTCGTACTCGTTCCAGGTCACCTCGAACTGCCCCATCCAGAACGGCGAAATCTTCACCTTGTGCTGCGGTCCTTCGTCGGGGTTGCGCCCGGGCTCGTCCTCGGGGCTGCCCATGACGAACTCGCCGCCCGGAATGACGACCATCGAGTAGGTGACCGTCGTGCCCGGGATGGTGTTGGTGTAGGGGCGCATGTCCGCCTCGGTGCGGATGCCTTCCTCCTCGAGGACCTGCAGGATGCGCTTGTGGATGTCCGGCACGGTGAAGTCGTCCGAGTCGGCCAGATCGGCCAGCTTGCCGTACGGCCCGGCGACGACCTTGCTGCCGTCCCAAGTGAACCGCTGTTGGTGGGTCGAGAACCGGTTGTAGTCGGGGGCCGAGAACAAATAGAAATCCTTGCCCGCGGGGGCCGCACCGAAGAACAGGTCGCCGCCCCGGACCTCGACGGTGTGCAGGGCCTGCGGGGCGTTGCGGCCGTCGAAGGCGTACAGGGTGGCGGTTTCACCATCGCCGTGGAGGGCGACCAGTTGCCGGCCTTCGCCGACGGTTACGAGCAGTTTGACGGCTTCCGGGAAGGTCACTTCGACCGGCTCGCCGAGTTTGAAGCCGTCCACGTCCTCGATGACCGGCACGCACCGGGCCTTGGACTGGCCGGGTTCGTAGAAGACGAGGTCCACGGTGGGTGCGCCGCGGAAATGCCCGACGGTGAAGGCGGCGTTGGCCGGGAGACCGGTTTTCTCCACGAGCTTGACCGGCTTGCCGCTCGAGAAATCCAGCGCCCGGAAGGCCGCCTGGTCCTTCAGCTTCCAGATGCCGACCATCACGGGCTTGGCGCTTTGCTTGAGCGGGAGGGCGTTGGCCCAGCGGACGGGGGCGTCGTCGTCCAGGTCCTCCAACGGCTCGAAATCGCCGCCGGTGTTGCGGAAGAGGCTCAGCAGGTTGGGTGTGGGATCGTTGTAGATGCTGGCCACCACCAGGTCGTCCAACGGCGTGTTGCCGTCGCCGCCCACATCCACCGCGACCACGGCGGACGGGCCCAAGGCCATGAAGGGCACGGGGATCGCCTTGGCCGGCACGCCGCGCTGGGTGGCTTCGACGAAGGTGATCGAGTTGTCGTCGGCGGCGGCGAACGCCAGCGCGTCGTGGTCAGTGTCGAACAGGCGCCCGATGGCCATGCCGGTGGCGCCTTTGACCCCGCCGAGGCGGTGGTTGACCCAGACGACGCCGCCCTCGGCCTGGCCGTAGCCGAGGCGGTACTTGCCGGTGACGCGGTCGAGGATGACGATGTCCTGGAGACCGTCACCGTCGAAATCCCCGTTACCGATCAGCTCGTACTGGGTTTCGTAAACGAAGGCCATCGCGGCCACCGAGGACGCTGCTCCCAGCAGGGCCGCGCGTGCGAGGAGCTTCAGGTTGGTTAATGTTGCTTTGCCCATGTTGAACTCGACGTGACGCCCAGCTTCGGCGGGCGGCTGCCTGTTTGTCAATGCCATGGACGCCCGGCGGCGCGGCCGGCTTCATTCGCCAGGCTTTCGGACTCGCCCGCGCCGTGGATTGCCGGCAAGCTTGGCCCCGAGCGCGCACCGCAGGAGATGAAATGACCTTCGAGACGCTGGACGTTCCGCCGCAGAGCGTCGAGGTGCTCCGGCGCAGTCTGGACCGGGGCCGGCTGGCGCATGCGTGGTTGCTGACCGGAGCCCGACTGGAGCCGTTGACCGGTCTGGCCCGGGCCCTGGCCGCCGCCCTCATGTGCCAACAGCCCCCGCGCACCGGCGCCAGCGGGCTGCCCTTGGATGCCTGCGGCCAGTGTGCCGCCTGCCGGCTGGTGGCTGCCGACGAACATCCGGATGTCCACTGGCTGCGTCCGGAGTCCAAGATGCGCCAGATCCGCGTCGAACAGCTCCGCGGCCTCATGCGCGAGTTCCAGATGAAAAGCCGGGCCGGCGGCTGGAAGGTGGCGGTGCTGGTGGGGGCGGACCGGATGAATGCCAACGCGGCCAACGCCTTTCTCAAGACGCTCGAGGAACCGCCGCCGCGGTCGGTGTTGTTGCTCCTGAGCACCGAGCCGGATCGCCTGCTGGAGACGATTCGCTCCCGTTGTCTGCGCCTGGACCTGGGCAGTGAGGAGGGGCCGGTCCTGGACGAGGCCCAGCGGGCGTGGTTGGCCGAGTTCGCCCAAGCCGCCGGCGCGGCCGAGGACGATCTGATGGCGCGGTACCGGTTGCTCGAGCGGTTGCTGGCGGAACTCCGAAACATCAAAGAACAGGTCCGGGAGGAGCTCGAAGCCGCTTCGCCCCTGGCGCACCACCGGGGCGGGGAAGACGTCGAACCGGAACTGCGGGAGCAATGGGAAAAGGAATTGGTGGCCGCGGTGGAGGGGGAATACCGGCATCGCCGGAGCCGTTTCTTGGATGCCCTGGTCTGGTGGTTGCGGGACATCTGGCTGGCGACCCTGGACATGCCGGAGCCGCTGTGGGCCGTGCCGGAACTCAAGGAGGCCACCCGCCGGGTCGCCGCCCGGCTTTCGCCGGAGCAGGCACGCCAGAATCTCGAGGGCTTCCAGGAAACGCTCCGGCTGCTTCACACCAACATCCCCGAGGCGTTCAACCTCGAAGTCGGGTTGTTGAACCTCCACCTGTGAGTCCCGAAGCGTCAGGTCGCGCCGCCGCCGGGCCGGCCCGGCCCGGATCGGACTCGTGGGCGGAACGCCTGCTGCCGGGGGCGTGGGCGCTGACCGGCCTTTTCTTTGGGCTCACGCTGGCCAAGTGGGGCAACCCGGCCATCCTCGACCACCTCAACACCCCGCCGGAGGATTTCTGGCAATTCGTCTATTTTGCGTGGCCGTTGCGGTGGGGGTACGCGTTGCTGGGGCTGACGGTGGCGGTTGGGCTGGCCTGTTGGCGGTGGCCAGGTGGCGTTCCGATCTGGCTCACCGGGCTGCCGGCGGGATGGTTCCTCTGGCAGTGCCTGGCGGCGGCCGGAACGGTGGACGGCGCCCTGACGGGGCTGACGCTTCCGTATCTGCTGGCCGGCACGGTCTGCTACTACCACGGATTGATGCTCGCCCGGCATCCGCGCGGGGCGACGTGGCTGTGGGCCGGGTGGCTGGCCGGGTTCCTGTTCATGCTGGCGATCGGGTTGCAGCAGCATTTCGGCGGCCTCGAGGCGACGCGGCAACAGATCCTTTCCCGGCCGGATTGGCAGACCCTGCCGCCGGAGTTCATCGAGCGGGTCAACAAGCTGCGGGTGTTCGCGACGTTGATGTACCCGAATTCGCTGGCCGAGGCGTTGGTGCTTCTGCTGCCGGCAATGACCGTGGCGGTGTGGCGATTGAGCGGGTTCCTGACGCGCCCGACCCGGCTTCTGCTGGCCGGGTTGGTGCTGGCCGGGGGATTGGGTTGTCTTTACTGGTCGAAATCCAAGGGCGGCTGGCTGGTGGCGTTGGTGCTCGCGGGGATGGTGTTCTGGCGGATGCCGATGAACCGTCGCTGGCGGCTGGGGATTGGTGTCGCGGTGGTGGCGGGCGGGTTGGCGGTGTTTGCCGTGCGGTTCGCCGACTACTTCCGCCGGGGCGCCACCAGCGTGGGCGCGCGTTTCGACTATTGGCGGGCGGCGTGCCAAGTGGTGGCCGACCACCCGGTGCTGGGGTCCGGCCCCGGCACCTTCCAACGCGAATATGCCCGCCGGAAACCGCCGGAGGCCGAGATGACACGGCTGGTTCACAACGACTACCTGCAACAGGCGAGCGATTCCGGCCTGCCGGGCGCGGTCCTGTACGCGGCCTTGGTCTGGGGCAGTCTGGCGTGGCTGGCCCGGCGTTGCTGGCGGGAGCCGATGCGGTTCGCGGTCTGGCTCGGCTTGGCCGGCTGGGCGTTGCAGAGCTTCATCGAGTTCGGCCTCTACATCCCGCCCATCGGCTGGGGCGCCTTTTACTTGTTGGGCTGGCTGACCCGCGAAGCGGCCGGCGACTCGACCGGTTTTTCCGCGCCGCACTTCCAACAGGCCGGCAGGAGCGCGTGACGGACGGCCCGGCACTCCGGGCATTCCTCGAAGAGCGTCACGCCGCAGAGGGGGCAGACGTAGGGTTCCTCCGGGGCTGTTTCGTTCGCCGGCTCGATCCGGGCCGCCAGTTTGCGGATGCTGCGGCGGGTCCAGGCGAGGTACTTCAGCGGACCGCGCCGGATGGGGAAGCTGCAAATGGGGCACAGATGGTGTTCGTAAGCCTCGCGGTATTGCTTGAGCAGCCAGTCGGTCTTGGGGAAGGCGACCATGCGGATCAGGTGAACGAGGATTCTCGCGACCACCAGCAGGGAGACACCCACCAGGATGTACTTGAAGAACCGGCTGGGGAAATGCTCGTGCATGACCATGAGCACCTTGGCCAGGACGGCCAGACCGAAGGCGTGGATCATGGGGGCGTAGAGGGCGCCGCGGCGTTTGAGGGCCAGCCAGACGGCCAGGATGACCAACGGCAGCAGGACCGCCAGTTTCAGCGCCGCCAGCTTGAGGTTGTGGCGGGTGAGTTGGTCCTGGTAAGCCGCGCGCACCTCCTTCCGGGCCTTCTGGAGACGGGCGTCCAAGTCCCGCTTCCGGCCCTCCAGGGTCCGTTGTTGCTCGGTCAACCGCGCGATCTGCTCGCTGATCTGCTGGACTTGTTCCTGCGTGGCCAGAAAGAGCTGTTCGCTCTTGGCGAGCGCCTCCTGCTCGGACTCGGTCGGCTTGACCCCCTGCTGGAGGCTCAACCGCTGCAGCTCGAGCAACTGGTTCATCGTTCGCTCGGCGTTGGCGGCGCTGTCGCGCAAGGCCTGCTGCTGCCGGCGGAGGTCCTCGATGGTCTGTTGCGTTTCGGCGAGACTCGATTCCACCTGTTGGCTTTCCGTCACCAGGGCCTTGTCGAGCATCTGTTTCTCCAGGACCTCGTAGGCCGGCCCCGGCCAGGTGCCGAGGTCCCGCATCACGAACCCCAGGAGCCAGTAGATCAACAGGCCGAACAGGACGGTGAAGCTCGCGATCAGCACCCGGTGAAGGAGGGGGCCTTTGTTGAACGAACCG
>RFJD01000491.1 GCA_003695015.1 Verrucomicrobiota bacterium
CTCCCTCAGGTCGCGCTGGCCAACGGATCGTGCCATGGCGTGTGGTTGAGCAGGCGCAAGATCGCGCGTCGCTCGCGGCAATCGACGATGCTGACGCTTCCGTAATCGACCTCGAGGGCGGCCGTCAACGGCAGCGGCACGCCCAGGAGCCGGGCCAGGGCCAGTCGGATGATGCCGCCGTGGCACACCAAGGCCACGACCCCTTCCCGATGGGCGGCGCGGACGCGCTCGATGACGCGGGCCACGCGGCTCTCGAGGGCGGCTAGGGGTTCGCCGCCGGGCATGCCGCCGGCCGCCACCTGATCGAGCCAGGCGTAGGGACTGACGCCGAACCGGTCCCGCACTTCCTCCCAGCCGAGGCCGGTCCAGTCGCCGAAATCGATCTCCCGGAGGTCCGGCTCGACGACCGGGTGGTGGCCGTTCAGGGCCAAGAGAGGTTCGGCCGTCAGGCGCGCCCGGCGCTGGGGGCTGACCCAGACGGCTGCCAAGGGCGTCGCCTCCAACGCCGCCGCCAGGGCCCGCGCCTGTTCCCGGCCGCGTTCGGAAAGTCCGATGTCCAGCCGGCCGCCGAAGACCCGCTGGTAGCGGGGCTCGACCTCGCCGTGCCGGATCCACAGCAACCGCAACGTGCCCGGTCTCACGGCTCGAGGGCGGCTCGTTGCAGCGCCAACAACTGCCGGCAACCGGCCCGGGCCATGCTCAGCATCGCGTCCAGGGTGGCTTGGTCGAACCACGTCCGCTCGCCCGTTCCCTGCACCTCGACGAACCGGTCCTCGCCCGCCATCACCACGTTCAGATCCACGTCCGCGGTCGAGTCCTCCGGGTAATCGAGGTCCAGCACGACCCGGCCGGCGACCACTCCGACGCTGACGGCGACGACCTGGTTGACCAAGGGCGATTCGGCCAGTACGCCCTCGTTCAGCAGCCGACGGATGGCCAGTTCGAGGGCCACGTAACCGCCCGTGATGGCGGCGGTCCGGGTGCCGCCGTCCGCCTGCAACACGTCGCAATCGACCCACACGGTCCGCGGCCCCAGCTTCTCGAGGTCCACCGCCGCCCGCATGGCCCGCCCGATGAGGCGTTGGATTTCCTGCGAACGCCCTTCCTGCCGGCCGCGCGAAACCTCGCGGGTTTTGCGCTGGAGGGTCGAGTACGGCAGCATCGAGTACTCGGCCGTGACCCAGCCGCCGCTGATCCCCTGTTCCTTCATCCAGCGGGGGACGGTTTCCTCGACGGTCACCCCGCAGATGACACGGGTGTTGCCCCACTCGACGAGGGTCGAGCCCGTGGCGTACGGGGCGATGTCGTTCTGGAACCGGACGGGCCGGAGTTGATCGGGCATCCGGCCGTCGGGTCGCGGGAAGGGCGCCTTGGCCTCGGCGCCGCGGGTCGTGTCGTCGGACTCAGCCATGCCGCCAGCCTAGAAAGGCCCCCTCGGAGCGGCAACGCCGAAAGCCGGCCGCGAGGCGGAAACGGCGCGGTCGGCATGGCGACTGTCTGCGGAACCTCGCCGAGCTTCGAGACGGCGAGCGGCATCCGGGCTCAGTTCATCGGCGTTTCGAACCGGATGCGAAAGGTGGTTCCCGGCGGACCCTCGTGGGTCAGCGTTCCCCCCAACTGCCGGGCCAAGCTCCGGACGAGTTGGAGGCCCAGACTGCCGCCTTGGAGAGCGGCTTCGAGATCGGGCAACCCGGCGCCGTCGTCCTGGACGACCAGTTCGAACGTGCGGCTGGTCGGCGGCGGTCCGGGCAAGGTTCCGGACGCCGCGGGCAGTTCCTCCAGATGGACCTTGATGACCCCCTTGCGCTGGTCCGGAAAGGCGTGCTTGTAGGCATTGGCAACCAGCTCGCTGACGAGCAGCCCCAAGGGAAGGGCGGTTTGCGGCGGGAACTCCGCCTCCGCCACGCGCGCCAACAGCCGCACCCGCCGCGCAACCGCCGGATCCGCCACCGAGGCCAAGTAATCGCACAGCCGCCGCAGGTAAGCCGCAGCCGGCACCCGGGCCACCGAAGCCGACTGGTAGATGGCCTCGTGCAGCATGGCCATCGAGCGGACCCGCCGCTCGGTGCTTTCGAGCAGCGCCGCGATGGCGGGATCGGCCGTCTGCTCCTTCTGCAGGTGCACCAAGCTGCAAACCGTCTGCAGGTTGTTCTTCACCCGATGATGCACTTCCCGGAGCAGGGCGGTCTTTTCCTCCAAGGCGGCCCTCAATTGCTCCCGTGCTTCGCGCTCCTCGGTCACATCCACGCTCACGCCCACCAACCCGCTGATCCGTCCCCACTCGTCCCGAAGCGGCACCTTCGAGACGAAGAACCACCGCATGGTCCCATCCGGCGACCTCAGGGGCTGTTCCCGGTTGAGAATCTGTTCCCCCTTGAGGAGCACGCGTTGGTCGTCCCGGACGAAGTCGTCCGCCACTTCCTTGGGATAAACGTCATGATCAGTCTTGCCCAAGACCTCCTCGACGGACTCGAAGCCCATCAGGCGCGCCTCGACCTTGTTGGCCAGAATCTTGCGTCCCTGCAGATCCTTGGCGTACACCGCCACCGGCAGGAGGTCCAGCAAGGTGCGCAACAGGGTGCGCTCCCGCGCCAGGGCCTCCTCGGCCTGGCGCCGGGCGGTGATGTCCGTCCCGACACAGAAGATCTCCTTCAACTGGCCCTTCTCGTCCAGAACAGCCCGGTTGGTCCAGGCGATCCACACCCGGCGGCCGTCCTTGCAGATGTTTTCGTTGATGTTGTTGGCGTACTTCTCGGGGTGCCGGCAGATGTCCTCGATCATCGGCTTGAGCTTCCGCCCGGTGCTTTCCTCTTGGGGAACGATGGTGTCCATGACGTTCCGGCCCAAGAGTTCCTCCTCCGAAAAACCGAAGAACTGCAGCCCGAACTCGTTGATGAAGGTGATGGCGCCGTGGCGGTCCATCCGCAGAATGATGCTGGCGGCATTCTGGACCAGCTCGCGGTATTTCCGCTCGCTCTCCGCCAGGGCCTCCTTGGCCTGCCGTTGCTCGGTGATGTCCTCGGCCACCCCGTCGAAGTAAAGAATCCGGCCGGACTCGTCCCGGACCGCCTTGGCGCTTTCCCGCACGTACAGATAAGACCCGTCGGCCCGGCGCCAGGCGCTTTCCAAACCCCGGACTTCGCCGTCGCGTTCCATCGCCTCCAGGAACCGCCGCCGGGGATGCTCCGGATGAAAC
>RFJD01000090.1 GCA_003695015.1 Verrucomicrobiota bacterium
CCCGGTGATGGCCCCTTCCTCCACAGACCAGAACCGCGGATCGCCCTTCCAGCCGGTCAGGTCCCGGCCGTTGAACAAGTCGATGGTTTCGATCCCGGCCGGGCCGGCGTTGGACGCAGCCATCAACAGGCAGGCGCCGCCACCGAGCCAGGCCAGGACCGGCGCCACGCATCGAATCCAAGTGCGGAATGCGGTGTTCATGCGCCCCAGCAGAGCAAAGTTCCCGGTCCGGGACAACCCAAACCGCCGACGACACAAAGGGCTCCCCCCTCGCCGGGTTCCGCAGCCCGGCGCACCTTGCGGTCGGCTCCTCATGGCGTCCGTTGATCGCTCGGAGCACAACCCATGTCGCCCGCCAACGCGGCGGCGGCATCCGGCAACCGAGCCGGCGATCCCGCCCGGCGCACCGAGGAAAAACCCCGGAAGTGCCCTGTTCCGCCATGCCCCAGATGGCGGCGGGCCACCACCAAGGACAAGACGATCCCTTGCGCCAATCCACGGCCCGGAGCCCTCACGGGGACGCCTCGCGCGTGGGGTGGCGAACGACTTGGGAACAACCCGGCCCGGCGGCGGCCAGTTCCCGCTTTTCCCCCGCCGCCAAGATCCCATGATGGGCGCGTGCAGGAACCTCGGCAGGTCCATTTCATCGGCATCTGCGGCACCGCCATGGCGTCGGTGGCCGCCGAACTCCAGCGGTTGGGCTGGCAGGTGACCGGCTCCGATCAGAATGCCTACCCGCCGATGTCGGAGTTCCTGGCGGACCGGGGCATCGCCATCCGCACCCCGTACGCCGGGGCGAACCTGCCGGAGGCGCCCGACTTGGTGGTCATCGGCAACGCCATCTCCCGCGGCAATCCGGAGGCGGAGATCGTGCTCGAACGCCGCCTGCCCTTCTGCTCCCTGCCCGACCTGCTCCGCGAACAGTTCCTCCGGGGCCGGCGGCCGTTGGTGGTGGCCGGCACCCACGGCAAGACCACCACCAGCGCGATGCTGGCTTGGGTGCTGGAAGTCGCCGGGCTCGAGCCGGGCTTCTTGATTGGCGGCATTCCGGAGAACTTCGGCGCCGGCGCGCGGTTCACCGACAGTCCCTGGTTCGTCATCGAGGGCGACGAGTACGACACCGCCTTCTTCGACAAGCGGAGCAAGTTCATCCATTACCTGCCGGAGGTGGCCATCCTCAACAACCTCGAGCTGGACCACGTGGACATCTTCGAGAACGAGGCCGCCATCCAACGCTCGTTCAGTCACCTGATCCGGCTGGTGCC
Organism: Verrucomicrobiota bacterium; assembly: GCA_003695015.1. Taxonomy (GTDB): domain Bacteria; phylum Verrucomicrobiota; class Verrucomicrobiia; order Limisphaerales; family J093; genus J093. The sequence continues at coordinate 1,266 of RFJD01000090.1, forward strand.
CCGCAACGGGCTGGTGCTGGCCAACGGCGACGACCCGCGTCTGCGGCCGCTGCTGGACGTCGATTTCTGCCCGGTCCGGACCTATGGATTCGGCGAGCACAACGACCTCCATCCCACGCGGATCGAAGCCGACCCCGAAGGCACGCTCTTCGAGGCGGATGGCGTCGAATTCCGGCTGCCCCTGGCCGGCCGCCACAACGTCCTCAACGCCTTGGCGGTGGTGGCCTGTGCCCGCCATTGCGGGGTGAACGACGCGACCCTCCGGGACGCGCTGGCGCGGTTTCGGGGCGTCCGGCGCCGACAAGACGTGCTGGGCGAACCGGGCGGGGTGCTGGTGATCGACGATTTCGCCCACCACCCCACGGCCATCGAGGCGACCCTCGAGGCGCTGCGGCAGAGGCATCCGGGGCGGCGTCTGTGGGCGGTCTTCGAGCCGCGATCCAACACCACCCGGCGACGCGTGTTTCAGGAGCGGCTGGCCGCCGCGCTGGCACGGGCGGATTGCGCCGTGGTTGCGCCGGTGGCGCGGGCGGCCTTGCTGGCCGAGGAGGAACGGCTGGACGTGGGGCGGTTGGTCCGCGACATCCAAGCCGCCGGCCGAAACGCCTGGGCCGGGGAGAACGTGGCCGCCATCGTCGAGCTGCTGGCGGCGAAAACCCGTCCGGGCGACGTGGTGGCGGTCCTCAGCAACGGAGGATTCGAAAACCTGACCCGGCGGCTGTTGGAACGGCTCGAAGCCGGCTGAGGCAGCCGGGAACAGGCGGGCGAAACCCGCGACGGAGGGGCGGCCCCGGTCGCGCCCCGGTCTGCCGGGCGCCACGATGCCGGCGACGTTTGCGCGGACCGCAATTCGCGCTTGCGAAAAGCAGGTCGGCGAGGCAATCTCTCAGTCGTTCGGCCGGTCTTTGAAAACCCGTGACCGACAGCGAGAATTTACCCTGCCGCTGTCCGTGCTTGGAAACAATGTCCTTGAACCGTAAGCTCCCCAGTAGTGGGCTCGGGGTCCGCTGGACGGCCGACAGGCCTTCACTGGAAGTCGAAAGTCCGCGGCAGAGCCCAATGTGTTTCCGTTCAGTTCAAAGGAACTGTTTGAACACACGGCAAACCGGCGGGGTTTTTTCGTGCCCGGATCCGGCGCGGGTTTGAGCCTGTCGAACCGGACTTGCGCGGGTTATCCTCTTTGCGTGAAGGAAGGCGACCTCTTCCAGCAAACCGACACCGGAACGCGTCCCGCGGCGACGCCGGGCCCGCCGACCCCGGCCACGCCACCGCCGCTGGCCGCCCGGATGCGGCCGCGGACGCTGGAGGAGTTCGTCGGCCAACAGCACATCCTCGGCCCGGGCAAGTTGCTTCGGCGCGCCATCGAAGCCGATCGCATCCAGTCGCTCATCCTTTACGGCCCGCCCGGGACGGGCAAGACCTCGCTGGCCCGGATCATCGCCGGTCGCACCCGGGCCAAGTTCATCCGCCTCAGCGGGGTGGAATCCAATGTGGCCGACCTGCGCCGGGAACTGGCCACCGCCGCGAACCGCCTCGCCAACACCGGCCAGCCGACGATTCTGTTCATCGACGAGATCCACCGGTTCAGCAAACCCCAGCAGGACGTCCTGCTGCCCGACGTCGAGAGCGGCGTGGTCCGGTTGATCGGCGCCACCACCCACAACCCGTTTTTCTTCGTCAACTCCCCGTTGGTCTCGCGCTCGCAGATCTTCGAACTCCAGCCGCTGAGCCGCGAGGACATCCTCGAACTGCTCCGCCGCGCTTTGGCGGATCCCGAACGCGGCCTCGGCCACCTCAAACTGCGGGTGGACGACGAGGCGTTGGCCCACCTAGCAGAACTCTCCGACGGCGACGCCCGCAAGGCCCTCAACGCCCTCGAAATCGCCGCCCTCACCACCCCGCCCGGACCGGACGGCACCATCCATGTCACCTTGGGTGTGGCCGAGGAAAGCATCCAGCGCAAGGCCGTCGTGTATGACGGGGACGGGGATGCCCACTACGACACCATCAGCGCCTTCATCAAGTCCATGCGGGGAGGTGACGCGGACGCCGCGCTCTACTGGCTGGCGAAGATGATCCACGCCGGCGAGGACCCGCGGTTCATCACGCGGCGGATCGTGATTTGCGCGGCCGAGGACGTGGGGTTGGCCGATCCGATGGCGTTGGTGCTGGCCATGGCGGCCCATCAGGCAGCGGAGTTCATCGGCTGGCCCGAGGCGCGCATTCCCATCGCCGAGGCGACCATCTACGTGGCCACCGCGCACAAGAGCAACAGCGCCTACAAGGCCATCGACGCGGCGTTGGAGGACGTCCGCCAGGGCCGCACCCTGCCCGTGCCGAAGCACCTGCAGGACGCCCATTACCGCGGCGCCCAACGGCTGGGCCGCGGCGAGGGCTATCAATACGCCCACGACCACCCGGAACACTTCGTCGCCCAAGATTACCTCGGCGCCCTGCGGCGGTACTACGAACCCACCGAACAGGGTGTCGAACGCAAGATCAAGGAACGGTTCCTCCGCTGGCGCCAAGCCATCGAGCAGGCCCGCCAGCCGGGGACCCAGCAGCCGGAGACGGGAGCCCACCATGACTGACCCCCGCGAAAACCCGGCGGACGCCAAGCGCCACCTTCGCCGGCTGATGCGCGAACGCCGCCGCCAATGGGCGGCCTCACCGGAGCGGGCCGGCGACTCCGCCCGGCTTTGCGCCACGATCCGGGCTTCCGCGCCCTGGCAGGCCGCCGCCACCGTGCTCCTGTTCGCCCCGATGCCGGACGAACCGAACCTCTGGCCCCTCCTCGAGGAAGTCCTCGCCTCCGGCCGCCGGCTCTGCCTCCCGCGTTTCGACCCCGCCCTGGGCGCCTACACGGTCGCCGAGGTCCGCAACCTCCGCACCGACCTCCGTCCCGGGCTGCTCAACATCCCCGAGCCGGCGCCCCACTGCCCTCTTTTTGCACGAAACCATCTGGACTTGATCGTGCTGCCGGGGTTAGCCTTCGACCAAGACGGGCGACGTCTGGGGAGAGGCAAGGGCTACTACGACCGCCTGCTCTCCGGATGGACGGGAGGTCGCTGCGGGGTGGCGATGGACTGGCAGATCGTGCCAGCCATACCCGCGGAGGACCACGACAAGAACGTGAACTGGATCGCGACGCCGACGCGTTGGCTCACAGCGCGCCGCGTTCAGGAAGCATGACATTGCTGGCGAGCATGGACTGGATCGCCGCAGGGGCGGGGCTGGCGGCAGGGCTGGCGATCGGTTACGGGTGGAAACTCTGGCGGGAACGCGCCCGGTGCCGGGCGGCGGCCGGCAAGGCCGATGAAATCCTCTGTTCCGCCCAGCAAAAAGCGGCGGCCATGTGCGAGGAGGCGCGTACCGAAATGGCTCGCCTCCGCCGCGAAACCGAAACCGCTCTCGCCGAAGAAAAGAAGACCCTCGAAGAATCCCGGCAGCGGCTCGTCGAACGCGAGAAGCTCGTCAACGACCAGCTCACCGGCATGGCTCGCCGCGAGGAGTTGCTCCAGCGCGAACAGGCCGAACTTTCCCGGCAGCGGGCCGAACTGGCCAAGCGGGAACACCGCTTGGACGAACTGGAACTGACCCGCCGCCAACGCCTCGCCGAAATCGCCAATCTCACCGAGGAGGAAGCCCGGGCCCGACTGCTGGAGGAGGTCGAGAAGCAATCCCGCAAGGACGCCGCCGACCTCAGCCGGCACATCCTCGACGAGGCCCGGGCCGAGGCCGAAACCGAG
>RFJD01000492.1 GCA_003695015.1 Verrucomicrobiota bacterium
ATTGCAACTGCCGGAGTCCGAACTGCCGGAGTTGCATCGCGAACCGGGCCTGCGGATGACCGAACGCCAGAAGCGGCGGTTTCAGGAACTGCAAGCCCGGCGGGATGCGGCGGCGGAACGGCTCGGATTGGAGGCAAGTTTCATCGCCAGCAAGAGCGCGCTGGTGGCGTTGGCGTTGGACAAACCGCCCGAGGAATGGGTGCTGCCCTGGCAGGCGGAGTTGCTCTTGAGCGAACGTCCGCGGGGGGCCCGCCGCCGCCGTCGGGCCGGCTGAAGCGGCGGTCCGGCGCCAACGTCGCGCCGTCCCGGCGAGGCCGGTTGCGGGGCGAATGCCGGCAGTTCACCCGCAGGCGACCCATTCAGCGCCGGCCCGTTGGGGCCTTTTGCCCGGCGCGGGCGGCTTCGTACTCCTGCAAGGCACGGGGCAGGAGGGCCTTGAGGTCGGCGATGCGTTTTTCGTCCAAGGGATGGGTGCGGAGGAACCAGACCCCGCCGCCGCCCGCCTGCCGGTTGTATTCCGCGAAACGCTGCCAGAAGGCGATGGCTTCCCGGGGATCGTAGCCGGCCCGGGCCATGTAGAGCAGGCCGATGTAGTCGGCTTCGGACTCCTGTTTGCGGCTGTGGGGGAGGGCCACCAGGAGTTGGGAGCCGATGCCGTAGGCGGTGGCCACGGTCTGGGCCTTCTTGGGGTCGTCGCCCCCCAGAAGGCCGGAGGCCAGTTGGCCGCCGGTCTGCAACGCGAGGGCGGTCGAGATCCGTTCGGCGCCATGACGGGCGGCGGCGTGGGCGACCTCGTGGCCGATGACCGTGGCCAGGCCGGCCTCGTTTTGGGTGATGGGCAGGATGCCGGTGTAAACGCCGACCTTGCCGCCGGGCAGGCAGAAGGCATTGGCCTCCTTGCTCTCGAAGAGCACGAACTCCCACTGCGCGTTGGGCAGTTGCGCCACGGCGGCGATCCGCTTTCCGACGCGTTCGAGCATGGCCTGGGCCGCCCGGTTGGTGCTGATGGGGACCTCTTTCTTGAGCTTCTCAAACTCGCTCAGGCCCAGTTGCATTTCCTCCGACGGGCTGAGGAGGATGAACTGCCGGCGACCGGTTTCGGGGGCGGTGGCGCAGCCGGCCAGTCCCAGCGTCAACACGGCCGCAAAGAGGCCGCCCGCCAGAAGGCGCTTGCCGTTGGTCTTCACGCTGCCGAGCTTAACCCCGACCGCCGGCGAGACAAGCGCCGGCCCGCGCCATTCTCCGGCAACGTCCTCCCCCGTCCCGGCAACGGACAGCCGAGCCGGTGCTTGTCTCCGGAGTCGCCCGCCCTACACTCGCCCGCCTGCGCATGATCGATCTGGCGGGTTTGAATCCTCAACAACGCGAAGCGGTGACCACCACGGAGGGGCCGGTGCTGATCCTGGCCGGGGCGGGCACCGGCAAGACGCGCGTCATCACCCATCGCATCGCCTGGCTGATCGCCAAGGGCGTTCCGCCCGGCCACATCCTGGCCGTCACCTTCACCAACAAGGCCGCCCGGGAGATGCTCGAACGGGTCAATCAGATGGTCCCGCGCCGGCGGCGACGGGCCGGGCAGGCCGCGCCCGAGCGCCCCACCATCTGCACTTTCCATTCCCTGTGCGTCCGGATCCTCCGCCGGCACATTCATCGGTTGGGCTACAAGCCGAACTTCGTCATCTACGACGAGTCCGAACAGCTCGGCGTGATCAAACGTCTCCTGAGCCGGCTGGCCAACCCGAAGGACCGGCCGGACCCCGGCGCCGTCCTGGCCTCCCTCAGCCGCCTGCGCAACGCCGCCGGTTCACGCGCCGCCGCCGAACCCGATCCCCTCGCCCTCCGGCTCCTCGAGGAGTACCGCCGCGCCCTGCGCGCCTGCAATGCGGTCGATTTCGACGACCTCATCCTCCTGACGCTCGAGTTGTTCGAGAAACACCCCGACGCCCTCGAGGAATGCCGCCGGCGCCACCGCTACGTCATGGTGGACGAGTACCAGGACACCAACGCCGCCCAATTCCGCCTCGTCCACGCCCTGACCGCCGAACACCGCAACCTCTGCGTGGTGGGCGACGACGACCAGAGCATCTACGGCTGGCGCGGGGCCGAGATCGCGAACCTGCTGGACCTCGAGAAGTACTACCCCGGGCTGAAGGTCATCAAACTCGAGCAGAACTACCGCTCCACCAACCGCATCCTCAAGGCCGCCAACGCCCTCATCCGAAACAACCCGCGCCGCCGCCCCAAGAACCTCTGGTCCGCCCACGGCGAGGGCGAACCGATCCTGCTGCACGTCTTCGACGACGAGGCGCAGGAGGCCCAGGCCGTCGTCGAACACATCGAAACCAACCGCCGCATCCGCCGCATCCCGTGGTCGGAACAGGCCGTCTTGTTCCGCACCAACATCCAGTCCCGCCCCCTCGAAGCCGCCCTCCGCAAGGCCCGCGTGCGTTATCACTTGGTCGGCGGCCAGAGCTTCTTCGACCGCCGCGAAATCCGCGACCTGCTGGCGTACCTGAAGCTGCTGCTCAACCCGGACGACGACATCAGCCTGCTGCGCATCGCCAACGTCCCGGCGCGGGGCCTCAGCGACCGGACCATGGAACGCCTCCTGGCGGCCAGCCAGGAACGCGGCCAGAGCGTGTACCAGACCATGCGCAGCCCGGTCGTCCAAACCGAGTTCCCGCGCCGCACCGGCGGGGCGATCACCCGCTTCGTGGATCTCGTCGAACGAACCCGCGCCGAGCTCGAGGCGCTCCGGGCCGAACCCGGCGGCCGGAAGCTCTCGGACTGGGTCCTCGGGTTCCTGCAACGCATCGGCTATCTCGAGGACCTGCGCCGGCTGGAAAAGGATCCCGAAGTGGCCGAAAACCGCCATCGGGCCCTGGTCGAGACGATCCGCTCGATGGACCCGCTCGAGCGCGAGCCCGCCGAGCCGGCCCCGGCCCGCCTGCAGCGGTTCCTCGAGGAGGTCAGCCTGGACTCGGACCGCGACGAAGACGACCGCCCGCGGGACGCCGTCACCCTGATCACCATCCACAGTTGCAAGGGGCTCGAGTTCGGGCACGTCTGGATCGTCGGGCTCGAGGAAGGCTTGCTGCCCCACACCCGCTCGAAGATGGAAGGCTCGCTCGACGAGGAACGCCGCCTTTTCTACGTGGCCATCACCCGGGCCAGGAAGACCCTGCACCTGAGCTGGTGTCGCGCCCGCCGCAAGTACGGCCAGTTGCAGGCGTCGCATCCCTCCTGTTTCCTGAAGGAACTGCCGGAGGACCTCGTCGAGCCGGCGGAGAAACAACCGCCGCGCTTGGTGGAGGCCGGCAACGCCAAGGCGCTGCTGGCGGCGTTTCGGCAGGAATTGAACCTGCCGGAGGAAACCTGAATCGGCGGGGCGGTCCGGCTTTTGCGGTGGCCGCGCCGCGGCGCCGGTGCTTATCCTCCCATCCGCCACAGGACAGACAGCCATGCAGACCTATCAGCAGCTCATCGACGGGGAATGGACCGGCGCCGCCGGCGGCAAGACGTTCCAAACTTTCAATCCGGCCGACACCCGCGAAGCGGTGGCGGAGTATCCCAAGGCCGATGCCCAGGACGCCCGGGCGGCTCTGGAGGCCGCGGCCCGGGCGTTTCCCGGCTGGGCCGCCCAAACCCCGGTGGCCCGCGGCCGCATCCTCAGCCGCGCCTCGCAAATCCTCGAAAGCCGGAAGGACGAGCTGGCCCGCCTGCTCACCCGCGAGGAAGGCAAGACCCTGGCCGAAAGCGCGGGCGAGGTGCAGCGGGCGATCGACATCTTCCGGTTCTTCGGCGGCTTGAGCTACGTCCACGGCGGGCAGACCATCCCGCACGACCTGGCGCACGTGTTCCTCTACACCACGCGCGAGCCGCTCGGGGTGGCGGCGTTGATCACGCCTTGGAACTTTCCGATCGCCATCCCCGCCTGGAAGCTGGCGCCCGCGCTGTTGGCCGGGAACACCGTCGTCCTCAAGCCGGCCTCACCCGCGCCGGCCATGGCCTTCGAGATCGCCAAAGCCCTGCAGGAAGCGGGTCTGCCGCCCGGGGTGTTGAACGTGATCACCGGTCCCGGCGGTCCCATTGGCGCGGAACTCACCGCCCATCCGGCCGTGCGGGCGCTTTCCTTCACCGGCTCCCACCAAGTTGGCCAGCAGCTCTACCAGCAACTGGCCCCGCGGATGGTCCGCGCCCAAATGGAGATGGGCGGCAAGAACCCCACCATCGTGCTCGAGGACGCCGATCTCGATCTGGCGGCCACCTTGTGCGCCCGGGCGGGCTTCGGCCTCACCGGCCAGGCCTGCACCGCCACCAGCCGGGCGATCGTGGTTCGCCCGGCCCTCGAGCCGTTCTTGGAGAAACTGGTCGAGCGTGCCCGGGCCGTGCGCGTCGGCAACGGCCTCCAAGAGGGCGTCACCATGGGACCGGCCATCAACGAAAGCCAGTTGCAGACGGATCTGGACTACGTCCGGATCGCCCAGGAGGAAGGTGCGCGGCTGGTGTACGGCGGCCACCGTTTGATCGATGACGAGCTGGAGCACGGCTGGTTCGTCGAGCCCACGATCTTCGCCGACGTCACGCCGTCGATGCGCATCGCGCAGGAGGAGGTGTTCGGCCCGGTGATCGCCGTGATCGCGGTGGACTCCTTCGACGAAGCCATCGAGGTGGCCAACGGGATCCAGTTCGGCCTGTCGGCCTCGATCGTCACCCGCGACCTCAAACGGGCCATGCTCTATGCCGAACGCATCCAAGCCGGCGTGGTGAAGATCAACCAGGTCAGCACGGGGCTGGCGTTGCAGGCGCCGTTCGGCGGGGTCAAAGGCTCCAGCACGGACTCCTTCCGCGAACAGGGCGCCGCGGCGGTGGACTTCTACTCCCGCATCAAGACGGTGTACCTGGATTACTCGGCGTGAGAAGCGGGTCGGCCGGATCCGGCTGATCCGTCCGATCCATCCGGTCGGGTTCGATGCCCTGGGTAGGGCCGGAGGGGAAACAGGCGCGTCGGGAGAAAGCCCGTTGTCGGAGCGGCGGGGGTGTCTTACGTTGTCTTGCAATGAGCACGTTGACCATCCGTCTCCCGGACGATCTCCGGGCTGCCTTGGATGAGCTGAGCCGCCGGCAGGGCCGGCCCGTCAGCGACTTGGTTCGTGATTCCCTGCGACGCTACGTGGCCATCGAGCGGTTCCGATCCCTCCGGGGCAAAGTGCTCCCCTTCGCGGAGGCCCAGGGACTGCTCGCGGACGAGGACGTTTTCGAGGCCATTTCGTGAGGGTCGTCCTGGACGCCAACGTACTGGTGGCCGCCTTTGCCGCCCGTGGCCTGTGTGCGGCCGTCTTCGAAACCTGTTTGGCCGGGCATGAACTGATTCTAAGCGAGGCTTTGTTGGCGGAAACCCGCAGGAGCCTGCGCGACAAACTCAAGCTGCCGGCCGGCCTGGCGGACGAGGTGATGCGGCTTCTGCGCGAGAACAGCCGTCTGGTGGCGCCGGCGCCCGTGTCACCTGAAGTCTGCCGTGACCCTGACGACCTGCATGTGCTGGGGCTGGCGGAAGCCGCGCAAGCCGATTGCCTCGTGACCGGTGACCAAGACCTGTTGGTGCTGGGCCGCCACAAGGGTTGCCTCATCCTGAGTCCGCGACAATTCGCCGAACATCTTCGGGCGCAGGGGGAGGGCTGATGAGAACGCGGAATCGGCCCGCTCCGCCCGATCGGGCTTGAGGTCCCGGGACGGGCCCGTCCAGAATGGCCCCATGAACCGCCGCAAGTTTCTCGCTCGTTCGTCGCGCGTGCTGGCCGTGGCGGCCGCGGCGCAGTACGTCCCCACCACCATCGCCCAGACCAAGACCCGCCGGGTGGCCCTGATCGGCTGCGGTTGGTACGGCAAGAGCGCGCTGTTTCGCCTGCTGCAAATCGAGCCGGTCGAAGTCGTCGCCCTTTGCGACGTGGACCGCCGCATGCTGGCCGAGGCGGCCGAGATGGTGGCCCAACGCCAGAAATCGGGCAAAACGCCCCGGACCTACGGCGATTATCGCCGGTTGTTGCAGGACGAATCGCTGGACATCGTCATGGTCTCGACTCCCGATCACTGGCACGCCCTGCCCGCCATCCATGCGATGAAAGCCGGCGCTGACGTGCGGGTCGAAAAACCGATCAGCGTGGACGTGGTCGAAGGCCAGGCCATGGTGGCCGCCGCCCGCAAGTACGGCCGGGTCGTCCAAGTCCACACCCCCAGCGCCGGAGCACCCCCCACCTGATCGAAGCCAAGAACCGTGTCATCGACGAAGGCCGCCTGGGCCGGGTGGGCCACGTCGAGATCTGCTGCTACTGGGGCATGGGCCGCGCCGGCAACCGGCCGGACATCCCCGTGCCGGATTACCTCGACTACGAGATGTGGACCGGTCCCGCCCCGATGCGGCCCTTCAACCAGCGCACCCACCCGCGCGGCTGGCGGGCCTTCATGGAGTACGGCAACGGCATCATCGGCGACATGTGCATCCACATGCTCGACATGGTCCGCTGGATGCTGGGCTTGGGCTGGCCGCAAAGCATTTCCTCGACCGGCGGCATCCTGGTTCAGAAGGACAGCAACGCCAACATCACCGACACCCAGACGGCGGTGTTCGACTTCGGCGAGCTGCAGGTCGTCTGGAAACACCGCACCTGGGGCGACATGCCCGATCCCGACTACCCGTGGGCCGCCATCCTTTACGGCGAGAAGGGCACCCTCAAGGCCAGCGTGTTCAAGTACGAGTTCTTCGAGCACGGCAAGAAGGAGCCCACTCTCCGGGGCGAGCCGCTCTTCGAGTACGACAAGTACCCCGAGGACCGCACCGAGAAGGACCTCGAACGCCACGTCGCCTCGGCCATGCGCTGGCACTGGCGCAGCTTCCTCAAGGCCATCGATGAACGCGGCACGCCGGTTTCGGACATCGAGGAGGGCTTCATCTCCAGCGCCGCCTGCATCCTGGCCAACGTCTCCCTGCAACTCGGCGGCCGCACCCTCCGCTACGACCCGCGCTACGGCCGGGTCATCGGCGACGAGGAGGCCAACCGCCTCCTGGCCCGTCCGTACCGCGCGCCCTGGACGCATCCGCGCCCCGAGGCGGTCTGAACCCGCGCCGGCTCGACGTCAGTTCGTCGATCGCGGCAACCGGTTCTCGATTCCGGGAACCGGTTCGCCGTCCTTGCCGACGAGCCGCAGGCAGACGGCCCAACCGCCGCCGCCCTGGGTGACCTTCACCAACAGGCGGTGGACGCCGGCGCTCAACCGGACGGGGGCGATGTCCTGGTCCGGCACCAGACCGCGATCGACGTTGCTCGCCAACACCTCCCGGCCGTCGAGCCAGACCCGGAGGCCGTCGTCACTGCCCGCCAGCAGAAAACCGTCCAGGTCACGCGGCGCGACGATTTCGGTCCGCAGGTAGGCGACGCAGTGGACCGCCCCGGGAAACAAGCCGGCCAGATCGAGGACATCCGCCTCGGGCGCATCCCGCCACGCCACCGGCCCCCTGCCGCTTTCGGGCGGAAACGGAACGTTGAACAGCGCCAGCGCGCCCTCGACGCCCTCGCGCCGGAACGGTCCCGCGACCTGCCAACGCCGCAGAAAGTCCCGGGGCCGGGCGGACCCGCGCAACGCCCAAGCCCGGCGAAGAATGGCCGGTTGCCGGCAACGGGCCAGCACGGCTTCCGCCACTTCGGCGCCGAGTTCCGGCTCCTGTTTCACCAGCTCCTCGGCAATGCTCACCGCCGCCAGCGCCGCCTCGTCCACCAAGGCCGGTTCGTCCAGCAGGCTCAGCGCGGTGATCAAGGCATCCTCCTTTGGCACGCGGGCCAGTTCCGCCAGGGCGAGCTTTTGTTCCTCCGGCCGCTCGGCCAGGAACAGCGTTTCTTGCAGGAGATCCAGGCGCGCCGCGGGGTCATCGATCCGTCCGGCCAACCCGATGGCCGCCCGCAGGGCCAGCGTCCGCCGGGTCGCGTCGTCCGCCAGCCGCGCCAGCTCCAGCAATGCCGGCGCCGGCTCGGCCGTCGGCCATCGCGCCAACTCCCGCAACGCCGCCCGGGCCAGCTCGTCCTCACGCCCGCGCGCCGCCGTCAACAGAGCCCGCAATCCTTCCGGGCCGCCCACGCCGGCCAGCACCGGCAACAGGCGTTGTTTCGTGGCGGGGTTCGCTTCACGCCAGAAAGCCGCCAGCCGGCGGTCGGCTTCCGCCTTGTCCGGCCGCGCGTTGGCAACGGCCAACAACGCCTTGAGCGCGGCCCCGACCACCGCGTCCTCCCGCGCCCCGGCCGCCACCTCGAGCAATGGATCGAACGCCTCCGGCGGACGCAACCGGGCCAGCGCCTCCAACGCCGCCACGCGAACCGGCGCCGATCCCCGGCGCGCGTGGCGCAGCAAGACCGGCACGGCCCCGCGCTCGCCGCGCTCGCCCAAGGCCGCGATCAGGACAACCCGTTCCTCGTCGTGCCGGGTTCGATCCAGCCGCCGCAGGAGCTCCTTGGCGACGTCTGGGCCGCGCAGTCGCGCCAGAGCCTCCCGGGCGGCCTTTTGTTCGGCCGGATCGCCCGAAGCCGCGGCCGACACCAACGGGCGAAGCAGGCCGGGATCGGGCAGGACGTTCAACCCGCGCCACACGGCCATGCGCACCGCCGGATCGGGATCCGCCGCCGCCCGTTCCAGCGCGGCGCGCGATTCGGCAGCCAGTCCCGGCCGGTTCGCCGCCAGGAAGGTCTCGACGACGGCCTGCCGGGCCGGCGAGTCGAGTCCCGGCCACCGGTTCAGAGCGGCCCGCAGCACGGCCGGATCGGCCAGCTCCCGCAAAAGGCCGAGGGCGGCCTGCCGCAGGTGGGTGTCGGTTCCCTGCAGGGCCTGCAGGAGGCGTGCGGGCCGACGGGCCGGCTCGGCCCGGACCAACCCCTGCCAGGCGGCGATGCGGACCGGTTCCGCGCCCGGCGTTTCGAAAAGCTGGCCGAACAGCGCGGTGGCTTCGTCGTCGGCCCGCCGTTCGGCGATGGCCAGCAACGCCTCCTCGATCGCTGCGCGGCGTTCAGGGCCAACCTTCAGGCGGACCTGCCGCAATGCCGCCAGCGCTTCGGCGGTTCCGATCCGGCCCAAGGCTGCCGCGGCGGCGTCCGCCTCGGTGTCGTCGCCTTCGGTGAGCAACGGCACGATTCGTGGCACGGCCGCCGTGTCGCGTCGCCAGCCGAGCGAATCCACGATGCCCGCGCGCAACGGCCCGCGCGTGCGGCCGAGCGCCTCCCGCAGGGCCGCGGCCGCCTCCGCAAAAGGCATGCCTTCGAGCGCATACCGGGCGGCGTGGCCGAGGCGTTCATCGGTCAAGAGGGCGGCCAGGGCCGGCACGGCGTTGGTGGTTCCCGAGACGCGGAGTTCCACACAAGCGGCGCAGCGCTCCGGCACGGAGGCGGCCGGGTTTTGGAGCGTCGCCAGGAGCGTGGCTTCGTCGGCGGCGCGGGCGGCGGGCGTCATCGAGGCCGGACCAAGGGCCAGCCAAAGGGCGAGGGTCAGGGCACGTTGCATGGTCGCAGAGGAAAAAGAGTTGGCAGGCATGGCGGAGGGAAAACGGGCCCGAATCACAATCGCCAGGGCGGTCGGGGGGCGTGGCTGAGGAGTCGGTTGGCGTCGGGATCGCCGGGGAAC
>RFJD01000091.1 GCA_003695015.1 Verrucomicrobiota bacterium
CCGGGGCCAACTTCGCCCGCCAAGGTGAACTTGTCGTCCTTGAGGAAGTAGTAACCGGCGCCGGGGCTCAGGCCGATGCGGTAGTCGATGTCCGCCAGGATGTCCCGGAGGAAATCCACCCGGCCATAGGCGAAGAACCGCTCGGAGAACAACCGGTTGTACTGCCCGTAGGCCGCCATGTTGTTGGCGGTCTCCTGGTCGTCGGTCTCGCCGTAGGTGACGCTGAAGCCGGCGGCTGCCTCGTTCTGGGCCCATTTGCGGACCGAGTCGATCGTGCCGTTGACGGTCAGCGTGTCGCTGTTGCCGCGGGTGAGCGTCGCGCCAATGGCGGCGCTGGTTTTCCAAGTCGGGGCGGGCTTGGGCGCCTCGGCCGCGGCTTCCCCGGCCGCATGGAGGCCGGCACAGGCCGCTGCCGCGGCGGTCAAGCCGGCCGTGGTGAACCAAGCTTGGTGGCGGGTCGTGCGTTGGTGTCGTTTCATTGTGTGTCGTTGCTTCGATTCAAGTGCGGCCGGCCCACAGAGGCCAGCCGGCCGCGGGAGGGTAGCGGGCGGCGGGGCGGGTTGGTCAAGCGCACTCACCGCGAAGGGAAAACAAACACGCCGGGGCCGTGCCAACCCGGTGACCGGGGGCTGTCAGGCGCGCCGTTGGCGCAGCATCTGCCACCCATCCCAGAGGTAGTAAGCGCCGGAAAGCGCGGTGAAGCCGGTGGCGGCGGCGGCCAGCGGCACGATCCAGTCGCTCGGGAAGGAGGCCAACACCCAGACGACCGTGGTCATCTGCAGCACCGTGGCGACTTTGCCGGTCCAACGGGGCCGGACCCGGCCGCGGCCGACGAGGTAGTTGACCAGCACCAGCAACAGCAACAACAGGACGTCCCGGGCCAGCACCGTGGCGGTGAGCCAGAGGGGCACGCGGTCCAGCCACGGCCGGTTGTCCAGCGAGAGGATGACCAGCCCGAGGACCAGCAGCAGTTTGTCCGCCAAGGGATCCAGCAACGCCCCCAGTTCGGTGCGCTGGTGGTAGCGGCGGGCGATGAAGCCGTCGATGCCATCCCCGATCGCGGCCAGGAGAAAAACCGTCAGCGCCACCAGCCGATGAATCTCCCGGCCGTTGCCGGTGAAGTTCATCAGCTCGATGACGAACACCGGCACCAGGAGGATGCGGGCGATGGTCACCTTGTTGGCCGTGGTCATGCGCATGACGCGTCCAACCCAGTGTGGTCGGGGCGGTGGACCGGGTCAACGCCGGCAGACGCCGACGCACCGGCCGGCAGCGCGGAGGACGGGGCGGTTTGGCGGATCGGCCGGGGCGGGGCCACGAGAATGGGGTTGAAGCGGCGGGGGAGGGGACTTTTGATGGCGCGGTGCAGGAGTTGATCGACAAGGCGGCGGTGCTGCTGGAGGCGCTTCCGTACATCCAGCGCTACAGCGGCGCGACATTCGTCATCAAGTACGGCGGGAGCTTCATGGACTCGGAGGATCCGTCCGTCCGGACGGGCGTGGCGCGGGATGTGGTCTTCCTCGAAGCGGTCGAAATCAACCCGGTCGTGGTCCATGGCGGTGGGAAGGCGATCAGCCGGGCCATGAAGGAGGCCGGACTCGAACCGCGCTTCGTCGAGGGGTTGCGGGTGACCACGGAGGAAGCGGTCGCGATCGTGGACCGCGTTCTCTCCCAGGAGATCAATCCCGGGATCGTCGAGATGATCCGGTCCTGGGGCGGGGAGGCGCGCGGGTTTGCCGGTTGGGAGATCTTCCGCTGCCGTCCGAAGCGGGCATGGACCCCGGACGGCCGCGAGTTGGATCTGGGGCTGGTGGGCGAGGTCGTCGAGGTCAACACCGCTCCGCTGATCGAGTGCATCGAGCAGGGCATCACGCCGGTCATCAGCCCGACGGCGCGCGGGGAGGACGGCCGGATCTACAACTGCAATGCCGACGTCGCGGCCGCCCAAACCGCCATTGCCCTCAAGGCGCGGCGACTGGTTTTCATGAGCGACGTGCCGGGGCTGCTGCGGGATCCGGCCGACCCGACCTCCGTCATCCCGCACCTGAAGGTGTCGGAGGTGGAGCAACTGACCCGCGAGGGTGTCATCAGCGCCGGCATGATCCCGAAGGTGGCCAGCGGCGTCGAGGCGGTGAAGGCGGGCGTCGAGAAGGTCTCCTTCGTGGACGGCCGGGTGCCTCACGCGGTTTTGTTGGAGATTTTCACCGACCGCGGGGTGGGGACGGAGGTGGTGGCTTGAACCGCCGGCGGAACCGGTGTGAAATAACGTCTAGCCGCCTGGGGTTGGGCGGCCGTGCCATTGCCGTGTATAGCAGCCAATCCATCAACGTCCGCCGCAGCCGCGCCGGCGCGAAACCTCCTTCGCCTGCCGGCGTGGGCGCGGCACCCCGGAAGCGGTGATCGTCGAGCAGGTCCAATGCGACACCTCGCCCTGGGTGGTGGCCCGCCACCTGCGCCACGAACCTTGGCTGGTATTTCTGGAGAGCACGCTGCCGGACCCGTTACTGGGACAGTACACCTTTCTGGCCGTCCGGCCGCTGTTGCGACTCCGGGCTTGGGGCGCCTCGTGCGAGGTGATCGAGGCGGGCCGGCGTCGCTGGCTCTACGGCAATCCCTGGATGTTGCTCGAGCGGCTGTACGCCCGCTACGAACTCGGGACCACCGCGGAGGCCCCCTGGCCGCTGGGAGGTTTTTTCGGCTACTGGGGCTATGACCTGAAGCACTTCCTCGAACCGCGGCTGCCCCGTCGGGCCGCTGCCGACCTGGGCCTGCCGGACTTGGACGTCGGTCTCTACGACAACCTCCTGGTTTGGGACAACCAGACCGGGTATTGCTGGCTGGTGGCAACCGGCCTCCAACCGGATGGCACCCGAAACGCCCACCGCGCCCGGGTGCAGGCGGACCGTTGGCTCGAACGCATCGAAGCCGCCGTGGCGTGGGAGGGAACCGAGGCGGACCGCCCGTTGGAGACGCCCGGCCGACTGCCGGAGCCCGGCTCCAGTCTGCAACGGGACGGTTTTCTGCGGGCGGTCGAACGGACCCTCGAGTACATCGCCGCCGGCGACATCTATCAGGTCAACCTTTCCCAG
>RFJD01000493.1 GCA_003695015.1 Verrucomicrobiota bacterium
CAACCGCTGGGCAGGCCGTTGCGCGGAGCGGTGGTGCAATCGCTGAAGGTGCGGCAGAGGAACCGGGTTTGCAGCGGCCCGCCCGCCAGGGCGTCCGCCACCAGTTCCGGGTAGCTCAGCACCATGCGGCCGATGCCGACCATGTCGGTCCAGCCCGCCCGGACAACGGCCTGGGCCACGTGGGGCAGGTATTCCTGCAGGTAGGTGTACGCCGTGCCGACCAGAACCAGTTCCCGCGGGGCCCGGGACCGCAGCTCGCGCACGGCATGGATCTGCCGCGCCACGTCGATGAGCGGATCGTACGCCGGCTGGTAACCATCGCTGGGCGGATACGCCGCCGGGCGCTGGATGTGCGGGTTGTAGTAGGGCGAACCGGCGGTGAGGTTGACCAGCCGGATGCCGAGAGCGGCGCAGAGTTCGAGGAAACGGTGCGTCTCGGTCAGGTCGGGTTCCACCGGATGGTCCGGGTTGACGCCGAAGCCGTACCGGTACGGCAGGCAGCCGGAGTAATCCTCCGGAATCCCGGGGCCGGGCTTGCCGGGCTGGCTGCGGGCCGGATCGGGCCGGAAGGGCACGAAATCGAACGCGCTCAGGCGGACGCCGATCGCGATGTCGTTGCCGTCCTCCCGGATGCGGCCGACGATTTCCCGGAGGATGCGGGTCCGGTTTTCGAAGGAGCCGCCGTAAGGGCCGGGCCGGGTGTGGGCGCCGAGGAACTCGTGGAGCAGGTAGCCGTGGCAGTGCTTGATGTCCACGAAATCGGCGCCGGCCTCCCGCGCGATCCGTGCCGCCTTCACGTAACAGCCGATCAACTCCCCGACCTCGGCGTCGCTCAGGATGCAGTCGTCGCCGGTGACCCCGAACTTGGGATCGAGCAACGGATGCCGGAAGGCGATGCGCGGTTCGAGCCGCGTCTTGTCGCGGGGCCGACAAAACCGCCCCGAGTGCGTGAGCTGGAATCCCACCACCAGATCGTCGTCGGAACCGTGGCGTTCGCGGTGGATGCGCCGGAGTTCCTGCACCAGGGAGCGGAGGTCCTCGCGGGTGTGCTCCATGATGAGCAACTGGTTGGGGTTGGCGCGGCCGTCGGGGCGCACGGCCATGGCTTCGCCGCCCCAGATGAGTTTGGCGCCGCTTTGGCCGAACCGCTGCCAGCGCCGGCGCACCTCCGGCGTCGGCCGCCCGTCGGTCGTCCCGTCCCAGCCTTCCATCGGGTGGATCACCCAGCGATTGCCGATGGTGCGGCCGTTGACGGTGAGTCCCTCGACCGGCCGGGCCAGCGGCGAATCGGCGGCCGGCAGGATGCGGTCGTCACAGGGCAGCTCGAGTCCCAGGGAAGCCAGATGGTCCCGAAAGGCTTCGACGCTCTTCAGCGAAGGGATGCGGGTCAGTTTGAATGGTTCGCTCATCGTATCGCGCTGGGCCGGTTGGGCCGCCCCGCCATTCCGGAGCGGCGGCGCGGGCGTCACCATGCCGGCGGCCGGGCGGCAAGTCGAGTCGCGGTTGCTTCGGGGATGTTGGCGCCGTTTGTGTCCGGAGACGCCCGCGCGCGTGGTTCCGGGAACGGCCGGGACAAGCGGCCTACGTCCTGCCGTAGGGTTCGGGTGGTTCTTTCCGGAGGGCGCCCTCCGCCGCCGGCAGATCCAAGGGCACTTCCCGTGTCTGTGCCGCGGCTTCGTTGACCACCACAAGCCGCATTCCCTCCGGCCCACGGAGTTGCTCGTTGGCGTTGAGGAGCTCGATGCCATACACCGTGCCGTCGGGCGCAACATCCACGTTCAGCTCGTCGCTGACGCGGATGGTCTCCACTTGGCCGGGCCTTCATGGAACCTCAGGTAGGCGACGTTGTGGCGTGGATCGTAGGTCAGTTTCATGGCGACCGCCTTTCAAAAGTAGCGCCAAGACCGTGATGACGAGCCAGCCGTCCTCTTCCACCGCGATGGCCTCGACCTGCTTCGAACGGCAAAAGCGACCGCGCCACTCGGATTCGAACGGGAAATTGCGCCGAAAAGCCGTGCGCCCGAACCGGACCGGAAAACGCTCCCCGAACTCGACCGTGGCGCGAACCTCTTCCTCGGTGGCGCCGCGTTCCCTCATGCGTTCGCGGGCATGGGGATGGATGCGGACAGCAACGCTTATCTCCGGACGACGCTACTGCAAGACGGCTGTGACCCCAAGCTCTGTGGAGGAGGGAGATAAGAGTCCGCGCGACGTCAGCCGTCCGCATCGGAGACCTTCAGGCCGACCCGCCACCTGCGGTGCCGACGCTCGCGCCTTTGGCCGGCGAAGCCAGGGGCCATCGCGTACGTTCCCGTACGTCTCAGAAGATGCGCGCCGGGGGTGGGTTTGCTTTGTTGGTGGGCGCGGATCCCTCGAGGGGAGCGTCGGGCGACGGGTCCGCCGGACCGGGCAGGGTGTCAGGGGTCCGGTTCGAACGGGCCGTGTCCGTTCGAAGTCAACGGGCCGGCCGGGCAGCGAGACAACGAGCGATGCAGGCGTCCATTCAACCGCAGCGATCCCGCCGGCCGAAGGCCCCGGTTGCCGCCGGCCCGGTGCGCCGTCTGACCCCCCGTTGGACGAGCACGGTCTTTGTTCCGGTGTTCACCATCCGCCCGCGCCACCGGCCCGCCGGCCGGGAGGGTACGGTGGTTTCCCCGCGTTGACCAGCCATGCCCACCGCCGTCATCAATCATCCCCACGCCCGGGTGCGGCTCGAGAACCAGACCCTCATGGTCTGGGTGCAGGAGGATCCGGACCAGCCGCCCCGGCTCCAACGCGAGATTCCGCTGCGGGACTTGGAACGGGTGGTCCTGGGCCACACCGTCCACGTGAGCGGCCCGGCGATGAGCGCCCTGTTGGAGGCCGGCGTGCCGATCCAGGTCTTCTCGTGGAACGGGCGGTTCTTGGGCGGCTTCCTTCCCGCGGAAAACCATCACGGACTGTCGCGCCTGCGGCAGTATCAGCGGTCGTTGGATCCGAAGTTCTGCCTGGAGATCGCCGGCCGGTTGGTGACCGCCAAATTGTACAACCAGCGGCGGATGCTCCAGCGGCTGGGTGCTTCGCGGGGCTGGTTGCGGGGACCGGAGGCGGGCGGCGTGGCCGGCGGCTCGGGCGGAGCGGATGAGGCGGCGGGCACCGCGTTGCGGGCGGACCTGGCCTGGCTGGACGGGCGGTTTCGGGACGTGGCGCGGGCGGGTTCGGTCGATGAGTTGCGCGGTCACGAGGGCGTCTGCACGGCGCGGTATTTTCTGGCGTGGGCGCGGTTTCTGCCGGCGGAGTTCCCCTTCACGGGCCGGACGATCCGGCCGCCGCTGGATCCGGTCAACGCCTGCATTTCCTTTGGCGCGACGCTGCTTTACAGCGAAGCGGTGGCGTTCTGCCATGCGCACGGGCTGGACCCGGCGTTGGGGACGTTGCACAGCACCACCGACGGCCGCTGGTCGCTGGCGCTGGACCTGATCGAGCCGTTCCGGCC
>RFJD01000494.1 GCA_003695015.1 Verrucomicrobiota bacterium
CTGGTCATGGCCGACGACCTCGGCTGGGGCGACGTCGGTTTCAACGGCAACCGGGTGATCCGGACGCCGAACCTGGATGCCTGGGCGGCGGCCGGGGTGCGGTTGACCCGTTTTTACTCGGCCGCGCCGGTTTGCTCGCCGACCCGCGCCAGTTGCCTGACCGGGCGGCACCCGTTCCGGCAGGGCATTTACTCGGCCAACGTCGGCCACCTGCGGCCCCAGGAAATCAACCTGGCCGAGGTGCTGCGCCGCCACGGCTATGCCACCGGGCATTTCGGGAAGTGGCATTTGGGGACGTTGACCCGCGAGGTCCGCGATTCGAACCGCGGCGGCCCCCGGGGAATCGAGCACTATGCGCCGCCTTGGGAAAGGGGTTTCGAAACCTGCTTCTCCACCGAGGCCAAGGTGCCCACGTGGGATCCCATGGTGAAGCCCGCCGGCAAGGCTCCGTCGCAAGGCTGGGCGGCCCTGAAGCCGGGCGACCCGCGCGAACCTTACGGCACCCGTTACTGGACCGGCCCCGAGACCCCGGCCACCGAAAACCTCGACGGCGACGATTCCCGGATCATCATGGACCGGGTCGTGCCGTTCCTGGAACGAGCCGTCGCGGCGGACAAACCGTTCTTCGCGGTCGTCTGGTTCCACACGCCCCACCTGCCGGTCGTGGCCGGTCCCTCCTACGCGGCGATGTACGAGGCGTACGATCTCTACACGCGGAACTACTACGGCGCCATCACGGCCATGGACGAGCAGGTGGGGCGGCTCCGGCGGACGTTGCAACGACTCGGCGTCGAAAGGCGGACCCTCGTGTTTTTCTGCAGCGACAACGGCCCCGAAGGCCGGGCCGGCAAAGCCCCCGGATCGGCCGGTCCCTACCGCGGACGCAAGCGCAGCCTCTACGAAGGCGGCGTGCGGGTGCCGGCCTTCGTCGCGTGGCCGGACCGGCTCCCCGCCGGGCGAACGATCGATGTCCCCTGCGTGACCAGCGATTACCTGCCGACCATCCTCGAGGCGGTCGGCCTCCGCGTGCCCGAACTGGCCAGCCGGCCAATGGACGGCCTGAGCCTTTGGCCCATCCTCGAAGGCCGGGTGACCGAACGCGGACGGCCCATCGGATTCCAGCACGGCGCCCAGCGTTCGTTGACCGGGGACCGCTGGAAGCTCTACACGCCGGACAAAGGCCGCAACTGGGAATTGTACGACCTGAAGGCCGATCCCGCCGAAAGCCGCAACGTGGCCGCCGAACATCCCGACGTCGTGCGCCGCCTTCGCAGCGTGCTGGAGGAATGGGTCGCCTCCTGCAAGGCGAGCGACGAGGGACGCGACTATTGACCGCTCCGCCCGAGCCGGTTCAATCCCAACGCACGTCGAACGCGTCCGGCTCTTCGGGCGTTTCCGGCGTTGTTGGCGCCGGGCCTGATGCCGCTTTCGCTTCCGCCCGGCGCGCGGCGGCCAGCAGGTTCCGCACGGTGTGCGGGCTGCCCATCACCAGCCGGCGGGCAATCCAAGGGATGGTGACCGTCGTTTCCCGGCGCAGGCGCATGGCCAGCCGGAGCTTGGCGGAGTGGCTCTTGGGCGTCCGCTCGAGTTGCGCCTCGTCCCACCCCAACGCCGCCAGTTCCCTGCGGACGATCGCTTCGGCCTCCGCCACGCCGGGGACCGGATCCGCCGTGCCCACCCGCCGGATCGTCGGATCGCCCGAAGCCAGCTTTTGCCGCACCTGCTCGCGAAAGGCTTCGTCGCCGTGGCACCATGCGGTGACCGGCCGGGGCCGGCTCGCCGGTCCGGAAGCACGCCGAAGCCGCTCGAGGCGTTCGAGATGGTCCGGTCCGGCCGCCTGACGGAGGGTTTCGCCTGCCAGCACGCCGGGAAGCTCGTTTTCCCCGGTGACCAAGGTTCGCAGGCTGGAATGCGGATGGGCCGCCGGCGAATCCCCGGCGCCCGCGACGCCCTCCCGTGCGGGCAGCAGGTGGACCCATTCGATCGCTTCCCGCAACCAGGGACCGCCGTCGCTTTGAATCAGCACCGAGCGGTACCGCCCGCGGAAAAGCGGCCCGCCGGTCTGGTGGCGACGGTTCCATCGCGCGGTAAACACCCCCAGCAACCACTTCATGCCGGCAACCAGATTCGCCTGCGGCGTCTCGAGAACCATCTCCAGCGCCTCGGGCGTCACCGCCCACGCCAACAATCGCCAGCCCGTCTTGGCGGCGGCTTCCTCGAGCGTCCGCCGAAAGAGGACGACATCCGCGGGGTCGCCGAACGGCGTTCGCCCGCTCAAGGCGCGGGTGGCGATCCAATGACAGGCGCCGGGGAACTCGATGCGCACGGGACGTGCCACGCCGGGCGGTATGCCGTGCCCGCCGGCGCGAGTCAATCGTCAACCCCGGCCGATCGTCGGGGTCGGATCTTCCGTCGTGACTCGATCGACAGTGCGTGCAGCCCGAGCGGAGGTGAGGTTCCCCACCAAGGACACCAAGACAGAAAGAGTTTCGGAAGCGGGCGGGCCGGTTGGGAGGAGGCTGATGGATCGCCAGGTTCCGGCCTCGAAGTTGCGTCCCGCCTCCAGTTCCTCACGGAGGGAAACGGTTCATCCAAGCTTGCCTTCACCCGGGCCCGCGGAGGGCCGGACGCTGTCGGCCAGCCAGGCGAGGTAGCGCGGCGTGCCCTCGGCCATCGGCAGGGCGACGATCTCGGGCGTGTCGTAGGGATGGGCGGCCAGGAGAACTTCTTCGAGGGCGGCGAGGCGGTCGCGGGTGGTCTTGATGAGCAACAGGCTTTCCGGGTCGTGGTGGACCTTGCCCTCCCACCAGTAGTGGGATTCGATGGCCGGGACGATGTTGACGCAGGCAGCCAGGCGGCCTTCGACGGCCTTCCGGGCCAGGAGTCGGGCCGCGTCGAGGTTGGGCGCGGTGACCAGAACGACACAGAACGCATCCGCCGTTTGCATGGAGGGGAGGGTAGCGGGGTGGCGGCGCCAGAGCCAGATCGCGTGCGTGCGGTGGGCGGTCCGCAGCGGTCATTGACAGGGGCGGGTGGCCGCGCGATCAAGGCGGCAGCCATGTGGATCTGCAGCAAACTCGGTTTTTTCTCGGTGGTCCGGAAAACGGACGGCTGGCACGTGCGGGCCCGGGTGCGGGAGGATTTGGCAGCGTTGGCGGGGGCGGCCGGCGTGGAAGCGCGCATCCAGCGCTGGCCGCTGGCGGATTATCGGTGGCGGCTGATCCTCGGACCGGAGGACCTGCACCGTATCTTTGCGGCGTTGGAAGCCTCCGTGGACTACCCGAACTTCAAGGAGGCCATCGGGCGCGACCCCGGCCAGCGCGAGAAGCTGGGCGCCTACCACGAACTGTGGACGGCGCTGGCGCGGCTCCAATCCGAACGCGATCGGGGCGCGGAGAAGTGAGGCGCGGAGGAGGCGGGGTTGGGCCCCGGGCCGGCCGGCCCGCAAAGGTCGGAACGCCGGCGAACTCTCCCGCGGATCGGCGCGCTATTTCCGGTAAGTGAACAGGAGACCTTCGTTGTCGAGGGTGAAGGTGCGGCCTTTGATTGTCGCGCTCGTGGTCCCGGCGTTTTGCCACCGGATGGTGAAGGTGTGGCCTTGGAGGGTGTACTCGCCCTGAACCTCGCGGACAATCTCGGCTCCGTTGGGCGGCACGAAAACCGTCGTGACCCGGCAGGTGCCGTCCGGCTGAAGATTCAGCGTGCCGGAGCGCACCTCCAAGCGGGCGTCTTGATGGGCAATGGTGGCCGGCAGCTCTTGGCCGTTGACGGAGACCAAGCGGTATTCGCCGGCGAACTCCGCGGGCCCGGCCTGTTGCCGGAGGTTGCGGCA
>RFJD01000495.1 GCA_003695015.1 Verrucomicrobiota bacterium
GAGGCCGGCGTGGATGGCGTGTTCTACTGGTTCGACAACAACTGGCACTACCTGCGCCGCTGGGAGCATTTCCACCAACTCCGTTCGCCGGCGCGGCTGGCCGTCCAACAGGCCGGCTGGCTGGCCGACCTCGCGTCGGTCCAACTGCCCGCCTCCGATGCCGTGATGTCCCGTGCGTTGAGCATGCTCATCAAGCTCGGCTGGACCGACGCCGACGTCGAGGAACGCCTGCGCCGCATGCGCGCCGCCCTGAGCTGAGCCCCGGTCCCAACCGTCCCGACCATGTCCTCCGAATTCGCCATCATCGTCCCGGCCCGCATCGGCTCGACGCGTTTCCCGCAGAAGCTGCTGCACGAGGTTCACGGCAAGCCGGTCATCCTCTGGACCGCCGAACGCATCCGCCGGGAGGCGCCGGAGTTTCCGTTGTGGTTCGCGGTGGACCACGATCGGTTGCGGGAGCCGCTCGAGGCGGCCGGGTTCCGGGTGTTGTTGACCTCGCCGGACCATGCCTGCGGCACCGACCGCATCGCCGAGGCCAACCGCACCATCGGGGCCCCCTTCGTCATCAACGTCCAGGCCGACGAACCGCTGGTCACCGGCGCCCAGATCCGTCAACTGGCCGAACTGATCCGCCGGCCGGAGGTGGACATGGCCACGCTGGGCACGCCGCTCAAGTACGCGCGCGACTACGAGAACCCCAACCACGTCAAGTGCCTCGCCAACGAGCAGGGGCTGGCCATCACCTTCTCGCGGGCGCCGATCCCGTACTTCCGCGACGAGAACGGCGTGTTCAACCCGGAGCGGGCCGCGGCCGTGCCGGTGCTGATCCACCTCGGCCTGTATGCCTACCGGCGCGAACGACTCGAGGAATTCGCCTCGTTGCCGCCCGGCCGGCTCGAGCAAATCGAGCGGCTCGAAATGCTTCGCGTCGTCGAAAAAGGCTGGCGCATTGCTCTCGGCGTCACCCACGACGCCCTCATCGAGATCGACACCCCGCAACAGGCCGCCGAGTTCGAGGCCGCCGTCAAGGAACACTTCAACGCCTGATGCCGCCGACCAACTACCGCAACCTCCGCGTCGTCCCCCGCCTCATCTTCGGCCGCGGCAGCGTCAGCCAGTTGGGCCAGTTGCTCACCTCACAGCGCACTGATGCCGGCTCGCCGGTGGTGTTTCTCATCGACGACGTCCACGAGGAAAAACCGTGGGTGCGCCAGCTCCCCGTCCACGCCAACGACCTGATCATTTTCGTCAGCGTCCGCACCGAGCCCAAGACGCAGTACGTGGACGAACTGGCCGAACGGGTCCGGGGCTTCTCGAACCGCCGGCCGGACGCGATCGTCGGCATCGGCGGCGGCAGCACGATGGATCTGGCCAAGGCCGTGGCCGTCATGCTCACCAACCCCGGCTCGGCCGCCGATTATCAGGGCTGGGATCTTGTCAAGTACCCTGCCATCTACAAGGTCGGCGTTCCGACCCTGGCCGGCACCGGCGCCGAGGTCTCCCGCACCGCCGTCCTCACCGGCCCCGTCCGCAAGCTGGGCATCAACTCCGACTACACCCCGTTCGACCAGATCGTGCTGGATCCCGACCTGCTGGAAAGCGCGCCGGCCGACCAGCGGTTCTACACGGCCATGGACTGCTACATCCACGGGGCCGAGGCGTTGCACGGGACGTTCATCAACGAGTTCGCCCGCGCCCACGCGGAGAAATCCATGGACCTCTGCCGCGAGGTGTTCCTGGGCGACCTGCCCCGGCGCGAGGCCGACGAGAAGCTCATGATCGCCTCCTACTTCGGGGGCCTGTCCATCGCCTATTCGCAGGTGGGCGTCTGCCACGCGCTCAGCTACGGACTCTCCTTCGTCCTGGGCACGCGACACGGCATCGGCAATTGCATCGTGTTCAACCACCTCGACGACTACTACCCGGCCGAGGTGGCCGAGTTCCGGCGCATGATGGAGCGGCACCAGATCAGCCTGCCGGAGGGCCTCACCCGCGGCTTGGACGACGCCGGTTTCGAAACGATGATCCGGGTGGCCCTCAGCCTCGATCCTTTGTGGGAAAACGCGCTCGGACCCCGATGGCGCGAGCACATGACCCCCGAACGGATCCGCGCCCTCTACGAGCGGATGTGAGGTGGTGAGGTGAACCCGACGGCGGATCGGCAGGTGCGGGAACGCGCGGCGCTGGCGCTGTATCTGGGGCTGATGCACACCCTCCTGCCGGCGGGGGCGGTGTTGGGCGCCCCGGTGTGGGTCTGGAGCGAGAAGCGGCGGCGCACGCTCCTGCCGCGGCTGGGGTTCCAAGCGTTGCCGTCACCACCCGGCGCGGCTCGTCCGCTCTGGGTTCACGCCCTCTCGCTGGGGGAATTGCTCTCGGCCTCGGCCCTGTTGCGGGAGCTGCATCGGCGGCTCGCCAGCCACCGCCCCCTGTTCCTTTCGGTCTCGACCCTGGCGGCTCACCAAGTGGCTGAGCGCGATCTGGCGGATGCCTGGGACCGGTTGTTCTACTTCC
>RFJD01000496.1 GCA_003695015.1 Verrucomicrobiota bacterium
GGGGAAATCCTCCGGGACGTCGTCGAGGATCGCAGCCTGGCCGGCGGCCACCGGAGCATCGCGGGCGGCAGCGTGCGCGTGGGTGAGAACGAACCGGAAGCGGTCTGGGAAGCCCGCGAGGACGAACTGCAAAAGCGCTTGGTCCGGCGGCTGCGCATGTCCAGCAAGGGCGAGTTCTGGAAACCGTTCAAACGCTGAACAGCGCCGACCCGGGCTGCCCACACCGGACTACCGCCCCACCTTGGCGTCACGCCTCACGAGCCTTCCCAGACTCCGGCCCGGTCCAGCATCGCGGTGATCGTCCCGGGGGCGTTCCCTTCGAAACGGTTGTTGACGTAGAGGTAGGTCTGGCGCCCCGGAACGGCCAGGCCCTCCCGGATCAGCGTCGCCCCCGCCCGCCGGCCGGATTCGTTCGGTTCCTGGACACGGTCGTAGGGGCTGAACCGGTCCACCGCCTGCTGGTAACGCCGGCCCGGTCGCAGTAAAAACCGGGCCGCCACCCGGTCCGGCCGGGTCAGGACCCCCTCCAACCGGAGCTGCTCCTCGATCGACGGCATGGCGTCCCAATTGTTCAGCACATGCGTCACTCCATGCCGGGCCAGCGTGGCGAAGTACTCCGGGTGCAGGAAGGTCCGGTTCCGGATCTCGACTCCGTAAGGCCAGCCGGACGGCAACTCCCCCAGAAA
Organism: Verrucomicrobiota bacterium; assembly: GCA_003695015.1. Taxonomy (GTDB): domain Bacteria; phylum Verrucomicrobiota; class Verrucomicrobiia; order Limisphaerales; family J093; genus J093. The sequence continues at coordinate 687 of RFJD01000496.1, forward strand.
CCGATCCAAAGCCGCCACGAAGTCGCGTCCCCGCTCGAAATCCCCCGGCCAGAACCGGGAAAACTCGAAAAGGAACAACGCCACCCGGTCCCGCCACCCAGCAAACGGACCCAGAAACGCCGTCGCAAAAAGATCGGCGTTCAGAAAGTTGGGGTTGGGCTGGCCGGCCCGTTCCCCGAACCGATCCAGCCGCGGGAATCGCTTGATCGTGATTTCATCGGTCACCTTGAAGGCGAACCGAAACTCCGGCGGGGTCGCCTCCATCAGGCCGGTCACCGACGTCTCGTCCGGAAACTTGTAGTAGGCGGCGTCCACGCACACCGTGGGGAACACCTCCGCATACTCGCGGAGGCAAAGGCGGTTGAAGCGACTCTCGGAAAACCGTCCCCGGTGGACGTAGCGGCTCCGATCATAGACCTGCCCCATCCAGCCGGGGTACTTCCACGAGGAAGTTCCCACCCAGACACCCCGGCGGGCCAGCTCCCAGGCGCGTCGGGACATCCGCTCCCGATCGAACGCGATCTCGCTCATGGGGCGACTCTCCCCCACTCCGTCCGTCCCGGCAACGATCCGGGGCGACGACCCCGGCGCGGCTTTTCTCTGGCCTGTCCCGCCGGGACGGCTACTTTCCGGCCGATGCGTCGCACCACGCCGCTGCGAGTCGCCGTTCTTCCCGCGGCCGTGGGCCGCCTTCCCCGCCCCTTGGCGGCGGAGGCGCCCCCCGGCCATCGCCCCTCGCCAACCCGTTCGCCGGCATCGCTGCTCATGAAGGCGTTTCCCGGCATCGCATCCGCGTTGGCCGCTTGCTCGCTCCTGGCCCATGGCGCCGAGCCCGGGGAAAGGTCGCCGGCCCCGATCGCCGAAACTTCCCCGCCGCTTCACGAAACACCGGCGAACCCGGCCGCGCCGGTCGATCTCGACCGCCTGCTCGACCACCTCCTGGCCCGGGCGGCCAAGGCCTTGGAAGAACAGCGGCTGTTCGAAGCCACTCACGCCTATCGCTTGAAACGGGTCATCGAGCATCGACGCGCCGACAACAGCCTCCGCCGCCGCGAACAAAAGGTCATCGAGCACGACCCGCGCCGGGCGGAACCGGGCTCCGCCGATGAGGGCCCAGGCTACCGCGAAAAGGATTTCCCCGTGGACCGCCGGCTGTTGGCGCGCTACCGGATCTGGGTCGAGGGTGAGGAACCGGTCGCCGGCCGGCCGGCATGGATTCTGGGGTTCGAGCCGGTGGCCCCTCCCCTGCCCGCCCACGGCGTCAAGGAACAGTTCCTCAACCGGATCGCCGGCAAGGTGTGGATCGACCAGGCCGATCGGGTGATGAGCCGGCTGGAACTGCGGTTGACCGAACCCGTGCCGGTGATCGGCGGCTTGGTGGGCGCGGTGCTCGCCTGCCAGGTCCTGCTGGAGCGGGAACGCACCGCCGAGGGTTTCTGGTACAACGCCCACCTCCACTGGCGCCTCGAAGGTCGCCGCCTGATTTTCCGCAGCGTGCTCGTCCTCGACGAACGCCGAACCCGGGTCCGCCGGGTCAAACCGATCACCCATGCCGCCGCCGGGCCGCCCGCCGACGCGAACGCCCCCACAGCAGCCAACCCAGCCCGATGAGCCAGAGGACCTTGGTGCCCGGCTCCGGAATGGCCGGCACGGTCTCCGGATCCACGGGTTCCAACCCGGCTTCCTGGTACTGTCGCTCGTTTTCGAGCACCACCGCGCCGCTCACGGGCGTCACCAACTGCCACGCCACGGCCAGTTCCCGCGCTTCCCGGATGCGCCCTGCCGCCCGCAGGCGTTCCACTTCCTCCCGGGCCCAAAGCCGTCCCAAGTGACGCCCCGTCCGCGCCGAGGCCGGCAAGGTGTCGTCCATGGGCGCCCGTTGGCGAAC
>RFJD01000092.1 GCA_003695015.1 Verrucomicrobiota bacterium
ACGCGTCCTGCGGGAGGTCGGTTTGGTGCGGGCGGCCTTGTGGGTCGATCTGGATGGAGACGTTCGGCCCGAACTGGCCCTGGCCTGCGAGTGGGGGCCGGTGCGGGTGTTTCATCGGGAACCCTCCGGCGCATGGACGGAATGGACCGCGCGGCTGGGCCTGGACCGGTGGACCGGCTGGTGGAACGGCCTGGCGGCGGGCGATTTCGACGGCGACGGCCGGCAGGATCTGGCGGCGGGCAACTGGGGCCGGAACACCGCCTTTCGGCGCTATCTGGCCCGGCCGTTGCGCGTCTGGTACGGCGATTTCCTTGAACTGGACCGCGTGGATCTGGTCGAGAGCTACTTCGATCCGGAGCAGGACAAATGGGTGCCGTGGCGCTCGTATCGGGCGATGCGGGCGGCGTTGCCGTTCACGGCGGCGACGGCCCCGAGCCACCGGGCGTACGGCGAATGTTCCGTCGAGAAACTGCTCGAACCGGTCTGGCCGGCCAACGGGCCGTTGGAGGCGGCGACCTTGGATTCGATGGTGTTTCTCAACCGTGGCCCGGAGCCCATGGAAGCCCGGCCGCTGCCGGTCGAGGCGCAGTTCGCCCCGGTCTTCGGTTTGGGGGTGGCGGACTTCGATGGCGACGGCCGTCAGGACCTGGCCTTGAGCCAGAACTTCTTCTCGGTCGAGCCCGAGACGGCGCGTTACGACGGCGGGCGCGGGTTGGTGTTGCTGGGGGACGGTCGCGGCGGATGGCGGGCGTTGCGGCCGGCCGAAAGCGGCATCAACCTGCCGGGCCAGCAACGCGGCCTTGCGGTGGCCGATTTCGACGCGGACGGGCGGCCGGATCTGGCGATCGCCCAGAACGACGAGCGGCTGGCTGTTTTCCGCAACCTGCGGGGCAGGCCCGGCGTGCGGCTGCGGCTCGAGGGCCCGGCGGGGAACCCGGAAGGCATCGGGGCCCAATGCCGCTGGCGGCGGGGCGACCAAGCCGGCCCGGTGATCGAGATCCGGCGCGGGGCGGGCTGGTGGTCTCAGGACGGCCCGCCGGTTCTGACCGGTGCGCCGGAGGGGGCGGAGATCGAGGTGCGTTGGCCGGACCGCGCGGTCAGCCGCATGCCGTGGCCGGCGGAAGGGACGGAGGTTCGGGTGGTCCATCCGGCGGCGGAAGGACGGTGAGGAGTCGGCGGCGGGCTTGCCGCCGTGGCCCGGGGTTGCGTAGCGTGGGGGCGGATGATCATTGCGCCGTCGTTGTTGGCCGCCAATTACGCCCGCTTCCGCGACGAAGCCCGCCGGGTCCAACGCGCCCGGGCGGACTGGCTTCACGTGGACATCATGGACGGGCATTTCGTGCCGAACCTGACGTTCGGTCCGGGCATCGTGGCCATGCTCAAGCGTTGCACCCGCCTGCCGCTGGACGTGCACCTGATGTGCTCCCGCCCGGAAACGCTGTTGCAACCGTTTCGCGAGGCGGGCGCCTGGGGCCTGACGGTCCACGTCGAGCTGGACGGCAAGGTGCCCTCGCTGCTTTGGAAGATCCGTTCGCTGGGCGCGCGGGTCGGTCTGGCGGTCAACCCGCCCACGCCCATCAGCGCGGTCAAACCGTTCCTGAAGCTGGTGGACCTGGTGCTGGTGATGACCGTCAACCCCGGGTTCGGCGGCCAGAGTTTCATCGAGGAAACCGTGCCCAAGATCCAGCAGGTGGCCCGCTGGCGCCGGGAGTCCGGCCACGACTTCCGCATCCAGGTCGATGGCGGCATCAACTACCAGACCGTCCGCGAATGCGCCGCCGCCGGGGCCGATGCGATTGTTTCGGGCACGACCCTGTTCCGCTCCCGCAACCTCAAGGCGGCCGTCGCCAAGATGCGCCGCATTGCCGAAGAAGCCGCCGCGGGGGCGGTCGCGACCAGCCGGCCCGCCGCGGAGGCCGCCCCGGATGGGGCGTTGTCGGCCGCCGGCTGAGGCCCTTCCATCTCCGCCGCCATGGCCCGTTCTTCCCAGCGCCAACCGCCCCGTTTCGGCACCGATGGCTGGCGGGGTGAGATCGCCCGCGATTTCACGTTCGACAACGTCGAGCGGCTGGCGCGTGCGGCGGGCGAGGCGTGGTTGGCGGAAACCGCCGCCTGCGGTGGCGACCCGCGGGTGGTGGTCGGGTACGACACGCGGTTCCTGTCGGCCGAATTCGCCCAAGCGGCGGCCGAGGTGCTGGCGGCGGGCGGGATCGAGGTGGTGTTGGCGTCCTGCCCCACGCCCACGCCGGCGGTTTCCTGGGCGGTGCGGCAGTTGCGGGCGGCGGGTGGAATCATGATCACCGCCAGCCACAACCCGCCCCGGTTCAACGGATTCAAACTCAAGGCGGCCTTCGGCGGCTCGGCCGACGCGGCGTTTTGTCGGGCCGTGGAATCGCGGTGGCGGGAGGAAGCGGCGGAACGGATGCCGCTGGAGGAAGCGCGCCGGGCGGGCCGGGTGCGGGTGCGCGATCTGCGCCCGGCCCACCTGCGCCAGGTGCGGCGGGTGGCGGACTGGGAGGCCGTCGGGCGGCGCGGTTGGCGCATCGCCCACGACGCGATGCACGGGGTGGGCGCCGGCGGCTTCGAGGCGTTGTTGGCCGGAACCGCCTGCCGGGTCACGACCTTGCGGGCCGAGCCGGACCCGCTTTTCGGCGGGGTCAATCCGGAGCCCATTCCGCGCTATTACGGCCCCACCGTCCGGTGGTTGCGCCGGAACCCGCAGGACGTCTGCCTGGTGACCGACGGGGACGCCGACCGCATCGGGGCGTTGACCGGCCGCGGCGCGCCGTTGACCACCCACCAGGTCATCAGCCTCGTGCTCGACCATTTCGCCCGGCATCGCGGCGCGAAGGGGCGCGTGCTCAAGTCCGTCAACACCACCTCGATGGTGGACGACTTGTGCGCCTGGCACGGGCTGGAGCTCGAGGAGGTGGGCATCGGCTTCAAGTACATGTGCCGGCGGATGCTCGAACCGGGCGTGTTGCTCGGGGTCGAGGAAAGCGGCGGCATCGCGTGGTCCGGCCACCTGCCGGAGCGGGACGGGTTGGCCGCGGGGATGTGGCTGTTGGAGGCGATGACGGTTCGGGGCCGGCTGCCGGGGCAGTTGCTGGGGGAGCTGACGCGCCGGTTCGGTCCCCGGCACTACGACCGGGTGGGCTTGCGCCTGCCGCCGGAGGAAGCGCGGCGGATCGAAGCCGTCCTGCAGGCCGACCCGCCGTCGCGCCTGCTGCGTTCGCCCGTCGAACGCGTCGTGACCATCGACGGTCTCAAACTCGTCGCGCGCAACGGTTCCTGGCTGATGCTGCGCGCTTCCGGCACCGAACCGCTGCTGCGCATCTACGCGGAGGCTTCCTCCCCGGAACAGGTGCGGCGGTTGCTGGCGCTGGGCCGGCGGTGGGTCCGGCAGGTGGGGTGAGGCTTGCGGGCCGGCCGCGTCCGGGCGGCCGGATCGGGCGGGGGGAATGAGGGGGCCGTGAGGGTGCCGGTTTCCTTCCCCATTGACACCCCGGCCGGACCCCGTTAGCCAGACGGCATGCGCGCGTTGGACCGGTTCCGTGGCTTGGTGGAACTGACCCCCGGCTTTGCCCCCCGGCCGGGCGTCACCGACGTGCTGTTCGACTTCGACGGCACCCTGTCGCTCATCCGCGAGGGGTGGCCGGAGGTGATGATCCCGATGTTCGTCGAGTTCCTGCCGCCGCTGCCGGGGGAGCCGGAGGAGGCCCGCCGGGAACTGGCGCGGGAGGACATCACCCGGTTGACCGGCAAGCAGACCATCTACCAGATGATCCAACTGGCCGAGCGCATCCGCGAGCGGGGTGGCACGCCGCGGGACCCGCTCTGGTACAAGCACGAGTATCTGCGGCGGTTGGAGGAGCGCATCCGGGACCGCCGGGAGGGGCTGCGCTCGGGCCGGTTGGAGCCGGACGAGTTTCTGGTGTTCGGCGCCCGGCGCTTGCTCGAACTCCTCGCGGCCCGCGGCCTGCGCCTCTACCTGGCCAGCGGCACCGACGAACCATTCGTGAAGGAGGAGGCGGCGTTGCTGCGCATCGACCACTTCTTCGCGGGGCACATCTACGGCGCGCAGGACGATTACAAGCGCTTCAGCAAACGCCAGGTCATCGAGCGCATCCTCGAGACGAACCGCCTCGACGGCGCGGCGTTGCTGGGCTTTGGCGACGGCTACGTCGAGATCGAAAACGTCAAGCAGGTCGGCGGCCTGGCCGTGGCCGTCGCCAGCGACGAAGCCCACAACGGCTCCGGGCGCATGGATGCCTGGAAACGCCGCCGGCTGCTGGAGGTCGGCGCCGACGTCGTCATCCCCGATTACCGCGACGCCGAACCTTTGCTGGAACTGCTCTTGGGCTCATGAGCTACCCCGAACCGTTGGACCTCTCCCGCCTGCGTGTCCGGCTGTTGGCCGAGCGGCGCAGCCTCAGCCGGCTGGCCGACATCCTGGTCGAACCCGCCGAGGATCCGCCCCCCTTGGCGCCGGAGTTGGCGGACCTGGCGGACGAATGCGCCGCCCGCATCCTCGAAGCCCGCGCCCGCCGCGCCGGGGTCATGATCCTCTACGGCGCCCACCTGATCAAAAACGGCGGCCAGTTGCTGCTCATCCGGATGATGGACGCCGGCTGGGTCACCCACTTGGCGACCAACGGCGCGGGGTCGATCCATGACTGGGAGTTTGCCTTTCACGGGCGTTCGACCGAGAGCGTCCGGGAGAACGTGGCCGCCGGTTGTTTCGGCACGTGGGACGAGACCGGCCGTTACATCAACCTCGCCCTGCTGCTGGGCGGCGTTCGTGGGGAAGGCTACGGCCGCGCGCTCGGGCGGTTCATCTACCAGGACGGCGCTTTTCTGCCGGATCCCGCGGAACTCGAACGCCAGATCCGCGACGAGCCCGACCACCCGCTCACCGCCGCCCGGGCGGACCTGCTGCGGCACCTGCGGCAGTTCGATTGGAAACCCGGCCCCCTCATGCTGCTTCATCCCGAGCGCAACGCCTCGGTGCTGGCCAACGCCTGCCGCCACGAAACGCCCATGACCGTTCATCCGGGCATCGGCTACGACATCATCACCAACCACCCCGCCTTCCACGCCGCGGCGATCGGCCGGGCCGCGGGCATCGATTTCCGGCTGCTGGCCGCCTCGGTGGACACGCTCGATGGCGGCGTGGTGCTGAACATCGGCACGGCCATCATGGGGCCGCAGGTCTTCGAAAAAGCGATGAGCTGCGTCAACAACCTCCGCCTTCAGCAAGGTCGCCCGGTGGTGCACGACCACACGATCTACGTCATCGACATCCAGGACGGCGGCGGATGGAACTGGGACCAAGGCGAGCCGCCCCGCGACAATCCCGCCTACTACCTCCGCTTCTGCAAGAGCTTCTCCCGGATGGGTGGCCGCATGCGATACGTCCAGTGCGACAACATCGCCTTCCTGCACAATGTCTATCAACGCCTCGCCCGCTCCCTGCGCGCCCGTTCCCTGCGCGGGCCGGCGGACGACGAGGAGGACGCATGAGCCCCGAACGCCTCCAGGAACTGACCGCCCGTTACCGCCGGCTCCGCCTCGTCGTGGCCGGCGATTTCTGCCTCGACCGCTACTGGGACATCGATCCCGCCCTGGCCGAGACCTCGTTGGAGACCGGCCTCCCCGTCCACAACGTCGTCCGCGTCCGGGCCGAACCCGGCGGGGCCGGCACCATCCTCAACAACCTCGCGGCGCTCGGCGTCGGCGCCATCCATCCGGTCGGCTTCTGCGGCGAGGACGGCGAAGGCTGGGAACTCCGGCGCGCCCTGGCAGCCCGTCCCGGCGTGGTGCTGGACGATTTCCTCACCACCACCGAACGCCACACCTTCACCTACGGCAAACCGCTCATCCATGAGCCGGGCCGGCCGCCCAAGGAACTCAACCGCCTGGACATCAAGAACTGGACGCCCACGCCGCCCGCCTTGAGCGCGAAACTCGCCGACGCGGTGGAACGCCTCGGTCGCACCGCCGACGCGCTCATCGTGCTCGAGCAGGTGGATCGCGCCGAAACCGGTGTGGTCACCGCGCCCGTGCGGGAGGCGGTCCGCCGTCTGGCGGGGACACGGCCCGACCTGCCGATCGTGGCCGACAGCCGCCGCGGGTTGCGCGACTTCCCGCCCGTCCTTTTCAAGATGAACCGGCGCGAGCTGGCGGCGTTGACCGGCGGCGCCGAGTCGGACTTGGAAGCCATCGAGGTTTGCGGCCGCACGGCGGCGGCCTTGGCGCGGCGCAACAGCCGGCCGGTCGTCGTGACCCTGGCGGAAGCCGGCCTGCTGGCGGCGGAACCGGACGGGAGGATCGTCCATCTGCCGGCGTTGCCGGTCCGCGGGGAGATCGACATCGTCGGGGCGGGGGACGCCGTGACGGCCAATCTCACCGCCGCCTTGGCGGCCGGCGCAAACCTGCAGGAGGCGCTCGAGCTGGCCACCCTGGCCGCCTCGCACGTCATCCACCAACTCGGCGTGACCGGCACCGCCACGCCGGAGGATCTGTTGCGCCTGCTGCCCGAGCTGCCCGCGCCCCGCCTCTGGCGCACGCCGTCCGACTGACCCGCCTGCCCCGGCCTCCGAAGCCGTCGTTCCAACAGGCCATGCGGGGAACCGACCGACCCGGTGGCGCGGGAGGTGGGGTGTGAAGGCAAGCGCGTGATTTGCTTTCACCCAAAAAAGCAGGAATTGGCTTGACGACGCGCAGCCAAGTGGGCAGTGTTGGCATCAACAAGCCAGAATTGACGCGATGCGTGCGGAAACGTTCAACGGTGAGCAGTCGGTGCCCCCCCCCGGCCTCCCCAATCCGCGTCCAACCGCCGGTGGCTGAGCCAGGGTGGGACGGCGTTTCTGCGGTTCCGCGCCATTGTTCTGCCGGTCGGCGCCGGATGGTTGAAACTCGCAGGCGCTGTGCCCCATCACAACGTTGTGTCTTCTGCTGCAGAAGCCGTTTTCCCCTTTGTCGGCCACGGTCAACTTCTCTGGGTGGCGATCGGGGTCGAGGTGGCTTTTGTCGCGCTTTTCGCGGTGGGCCTGAGCCCGTGTCTTGCGTCGGAGGCGGTGAATACCCTGAGCGTCGGATTTGTTTTCTCCGGTTGGTTGCTTGGTGGTATCCCGTTGCCGGGAAGCCGGGGGGTGTGTTTTCCGCGCCATGACGGAGCTTGGTGTTCCTCCCAAGAGCATTGACCAATGGATTCCCATGCGGCGGCCTCTCCGCATGCTCGCTATACTGACAAGGGTTTACCTCTTGTTGGCTGCATTGCTTTTGGCGACGGCTGCAACTTCCAAGCTGGCTTCGCCCCCGCCCCAAGAGGCCAGTTTGGCGCGG
>RFJD01000497.1 GCA_003695015.1 Verrucomicrobiota bacterium
GAGCCGCAGGTTGGGGAACTGCAGCTCTTGCAGGTGGGTCTGGGGCGCCGGCCGGCGGATGTTCAACCGCAGGGCGGGTGTTTCCGGCGAGGGCCCCGGCCGGCCGAACACCGCCTCGACCGGCCATTGGGCCGACTGGTGAAGCCGCCAGTTGCCGGGACCTTTCGCCCAAGCCGCGCTGTCGGCCAGCGGTTCGCCCAACGGTTCGTTCTTCGCGCCCCAAGTCCGCCGCAGTTCGTCGGTCGAACCGTAACGGGTCCGCAACCAGGCGTTCCACTGGCGTTGAAACTCGAGCCGGTACATGGCCGGCAGGGAGGCGGCGATTTCCGCGCCGTCCCGGCTGAAGGCGTTTTCGTTGGTGATCTCGATCATGGCGATGCCGGGATCGTCCGCCCGCCGGCGATTGTCGCGGTAGGGATTGCGGTGGCCCAGGTACGACCGGCAGAACTCCTTGAACCGCTCCCGCATGCGGGGCTCGAAGTAGAGCAGGTACTTGTCGTACCGGACCTTGCGCGGCAGGCCTTGGGAGATGAAGCCCTCGGCCTCGGTGAAGGTCCGGCCCACGTGCAGGTTGAGGTTCGCATAGATGCCGTGGCGGTGGAGCTGCGCCAGGAAGTAGTCCTGCCGATCGAGCTGGGCGGGATCCAGCTCGCGGCGGCCATTGCGGACCGGCAGCAGGACGCCGCGCGGCGAGGGGGCGGTGTCGTGATGGTGAAACCGCACGAGGTTCACGCCGAGCTTGGCCAGATGGGCGGCGACCTTCTCCGCGTCGGCGTGCTCGGGAAAGTTCGCGCCGAAGCAGACGTTCACCCCCCAGAACCGGATCCGGCCGCTGTCCGTGGCGAAGTGGCCGTCTTCGACGCGCACGAAACCGTCGGCCCCGGCGGGCCGGGGGTTCCAGGCCGAGAAGTCGGTGAACGACGGCGAGGCGTCGTCGCCCGGAACGACGAACGGGAACCAGGCATCGGCGCCCAAGGCCGTGGCCAAACCAAGGACCGCCGGCAGCAGCGGGATCAAGCCGCCGCAGCCGGGACGCCGGACGCCCAACGATGAACGGGGATGCGTTTTCATGAGGATCGATGCGGTGGCGGGCAACGGGTCGATGGCGGATGGCGGACCGTTTTCCCAAGGGCGCTTTGCCGTGCCGTTCACCAAGCGCCCTTGACCCGCATCTTGATCCGATAGAGCGAGCTGCGGGCGGTGATGAACAATTGGTCGCGCTCCGGCCCGCCGAAACAGACGTTGGCGGTCCAGGACTGCGGCACGGGGATGGTTTGGATGCGATTTCCCCGGGCGTCGAAGACGGTGACCCCCTCGCGGCCGGTCAGATAGACGTTGCCCTCGGCGTCGAGCGTCATGCCGTCCGAGCCCATCTCGCAAAAGAGCGTTTTTTCCTCGAGACCGCCGTCGGGGCGGATGCGATAGCGGTAGGTTTTGCCGGCGCGGATGTCGGCCACGTAGAGCCAGCGGCCGTCGGGGGTGCCGATCAGGCCGTTGGGTTGCTGGAGGTCGGTGGCCACCGGCTTGAGCAGGCGGCGGTCCGCCGAGAGGAAATAGACGAACTGCCCCGGTTGTTCGGGCTCGCGGCCGCGGTGTTTCCACCACGGGCGCGGATAGAGCGGGTCGCTGAAGTAAACGCCGTTGTCGGGCCGCACCCAGAGATCGTTGGGCCCGTTGAGGAAATGACCGCCGAAGGAGTCGATCACCACCCGCGGCTTCCGCGACAGAGGGATCAGCCACAGCTCGTTTTTCTCGTCGGCGCAGGCCAGCAGGTTGCCCTCTTGGTCGAAGAACAGGCCGTTGCTGCGCCCGCAGGGCTGGAGGAAGGTCTCGAGCCGGTCGTCGGTCGTCCAGAGCAGAATCCGGTCGTTGGGCTGGTCGGTGAAATAGACGTTGCCGAGGGCGTCGGCGGCCGGCCCTTCGGTGAACCGGCAGGTGTCGGTGAGCTGTTCGAGCCGGGCGCCCGGGGCGGTGACTTCGGCCGCGACGCCGCCGAGCACGCCCAGCGTTGCGCCGAGCAGGAGGGGAGTGGTTCGCATCATGAGGGACATGGCTTGGTTGGTTTCGTTGACTTCCGGAACGTGCCCGGAGCTTAAAGGGCGGCCGGCCGGAGCGTCAATGGCCCCGCCGGCTGCATGGCCTTTGGCCTTGGAAGGGTGGCTCCTCTGGAACGCTGCCGCTTGCCGCCTCCCGGGGGCGCGGCCTTCCGGGCCCGGCCCCTTGACGTCCTCGGCCCCATGACGACAATCGGGTCAACGAACGGAACTGGATGAGCCATGCCGATCTACGAATTTGCCTGTCCGAAATGCCGGCGGATCTACAGCTTCCTGGCCAAACGGGTGAATCCCGACCGGAAGCCGACGTGTCCCAAGTGCGGGAACAAGGACCTCATCCGCCAGATGAGCCGGTTTGCCCTCATCAAGGGCGTGCCCGAGCCCAAGGCGAGTGACGCCGACGATGGCGAGCCGGATCTGTCGCCGCAGGACGAGGCCCGCCTCATGTCGGCCATGAGCGAACTGGAGCGGGACATCGATCACTTGGACGAAAACAACCCGCGCCACATGGCCTACGTGATGAAGAAGATGAAGGACGCCTTCCCGCCGGGCATGATGCCCAAGGAGATGGACGTCGCCATCAAACGGCTCGAGAAGGGCGAGGACCCCGAGAAGATCGAGGAGGACATGGGCGACGTGCTGGGCGATTTCTTCGGCGGTCCCGAGGGGGAGGAGGACGACGAGTACGGCGGCGGCTTCGGCGGCTACACCCGGGACGAGGGCCTGTACGACTACTGAGTTCCGGGCCGCTCGGTCCGGCCGTCGCGCCGAACCAGCCCGAGGCCGCAGGTGCCAAAGAAGGTTCGCGGGCGACCGCCGGTGTTTTCGATCGAGAAAAGCGTCTTGCGCCGGGCATCGGGGTCCCCGCGAAACGCAAACGACGATTCCGGCGGCAACACCAGATCCAACCGGTACGCCTGCACCGGCAGAAACGCCTTCAGCCGCACCCGCCAACCATGGACCGGGTCCCGGCTGAGGGCCTCCCGGGAAAGCTCCCACCGGACCCGCAAACGAATCGCCGTCGGCCCCGGCTGCCCCTCGGGCGCCAGCACCGCCTCGAACAAATCCAGATAGACCATCCGCCACGGCACCGGCCCTTTGGGACCGGTCACCTCGATGATCCTCGCCTCGGGATAGGGCAGCATCAGCGGCAGGGCCCGGGGCAGCGGCCGGTCGCCGGCCAGGATGATTTCCGACTCCGCTGCAATCGTGCCATCATCCCTCCAGAGCCAAACGTCGGTTTCCTCGGCCAAGGCTGGTTCGTCCCGGGCCTGCCTGGCCATCCGGGCCTGCTGAAGTTCGAACTGGCTGCTGAAGATCGCCAACCCGCTCAAGGCCAGCAGCAACCCCCACGTCAGGGCGTTGAACGCGGGCCCGGCAGGGCGATCCGGGCCGGGCAGCCGGCTTCCTCCGAACAGGTTCCAACCCCACCACACGCGGCCGACGGGCCAATCCAATGGCGGCGGCGGCCCCAGCAGCCTGACCATGAAAAGGGCACAGCCCACCATGGTGGCCAGGAGCAGGGTCATGTGGGGCATCGCCCAGCCCAGCAACCCCGCGGCGTTGGCCACAGCATGGTAAATCACACAGAGCGCGTACGACCGGGTCTTCAGGAACACCACGCCGGTGAGAAAGCCCACCAGAAAGGTCTCGGGGAACCGGATGGCGCTGCCGTGGGCCAGGCCGAAGAAACAGGCCGTCACCGTCACGGCCGTGCCCGCCCGCCATGCCCGGCTCAATCCGGCCTGCAACACCGGCCGGAACAGCAGTTCCTCACACACCGGCGCCGCCGCCAACACCGCCACCCCCAGGGCGGGGGACAGGGTCGGTTGCGGCGCTTCCAGCCCCAAGGCCTCCCTCACCATGGCGCCGACACCCGCCGCCGACAGCCCCGCCATGCCCCCGGCCAGAATGCCCACCACCAGTTGCCGGGCCGACGGGAGCACGGCCAAGCCGCGCCAGCCGTCCCGGGCGCCCCACCGGAGAACGACCAGCCCCGGCAGCGCAAAGGCCCCCAACTCCGTGGCCAACAACCCCCACCCCAGATGCCGCACCTGCAGGGCCGCCCCCGCCGTCCATGCCAGTGCCAACGACACCACCAACGCCCCCAACGCCAGCCCGGGCGGCGGAGCCGTCGCGGGTTCGGGATCGACTTCGGATCGTGCGTGGTTCGACATGGCACGGGCGCAGCGCCGGTTGGTCTTTCCGGTTATGGGCCAACGAACCCGGTCCATCCAGCTTGGAATCCCGCCGCCGCAAGAACCTTGGCCGCCGCCCGGCCCGCCACCCGCCCAGCCGCCGGCGCAAGGCCGGTTTTGTTCCGGCTTCGACTTGACCCGGGCTTGCCCCCCCCACATATTGCCCGGCTACGTTCGACTGCGGAGTCGAACCGATTCGTCAGTTCTACTGCTGCTTATGCCGAAGAAAAAGGAAACCGCCGCCACCGACGCCGCCAAGAAGACCGAATCGAAATCCAAGCGCAAGGTCGCCAAGGCCGCCAAGGCCGGCGCCAGCGCTTCCCGGAGCCGCCGGGCCCGGAAGGCCGGCAGCGTCGAGGCCGCCGCTTCGGCAGCGGAGGATGTCACCCCGCCGGCTCCGGAGGTTACGGCGGAAACTTCCGCCCCGGGCAAGCGAACCTCCCGGTCCGACAAGTCGCGTTCCTCCACCCGGACCAAGGCCCGGGCAGAGGCCCGCCAGTCGGGCTCCAAGACCAAGACCAAGACCAAGACCAAGGCCAAAGGCGAGGGAGCTTCCACCCGGAAGAGCAAGGCCAAGCCCGCTGCGTCGGACCAGCCGGACGGCGCCGAGACCAAGACGGAGCCCGCCGCCAAGCGCGCTTCCCGCCCGGCCAAGTCGTCTTCGAAAAAGGCCCCGGCGTCCTCCGGCAAGAGCGGGCGGACCGGCCAGCCGAAGAAGGAGAAGGAGAAGGAGGAGGTCAAAGCCGCCAAACCGGCCAAGTCCGTGGACGAGGAGCCGCCGGAGGAGGAGACCTTCGATGAGCTGGAGGAGGAGGCGGAGTTCGAGGAGCGTGAACCTTCCCTGGAGGAATTGGCCGCCCACGATGAGGACGAGTCGGCCGAAGGAGCCGGCCGGGACGGTGAAGTGTTCGACGTCACCGCCAAGGTCAAGGAGCTGCTGCGGCTGGCCCAAGAACAGGGTTACCTGACCTACAACGACATCAACGAGGCGGTTCCCGACAACATCACCCCGGACGAGCTGGACGAGCTGACCAGCAAGCTGCGGAGCCTCGAGGTCGAGATCGTCGATCAGGCCGAGGTGGACCGGATCAAGCCCGGCGAGAGCGACGAGGAGGACGAGAAGGCGCGGTTGGACATCCTGGATGACCCGGTCCGCATGTACCTCAAGCAAATGGGCCAGGTGCCTCTGCTGACGCGCGAACAGGAGGTCGAGATCTCCAAGCGGATCGAGGACAACGAGAACGAGGTCAAGCGAATCATTTACAGCTTTGGCTTCGCCGGCAAGGAGCACATCGCCCTGGCGGAGAAGCTTCTGGCCGAGCCGCCCAAGGAGCGTTTCGACCGGATCATCCTCGACAAGAAGATCGAGGGCCGGGAGAACCACCTGAAGGACCTGCGCAAGCTGGTCAAGGAGGTGCGGACCCTCGACCAGAAGGTCGATGCCAAGTACGCCAAATGGCGCAACGAGACCGACCCTGCCAAGAAAAAGCGCGCCGAACGCGAGTTCCGGAAGGCGGACGAGAAGCTGCAGGCCACCTTCCCGAAGTTCTACTACAAGCAGAAGGTCATCGAGGAGATGACCCAGGTGGCCGAGAACATCTACGACAAGATGATGGCCAGTCTGCGGGCCATCGAATCGCTCGAGAAACAGCGGAAGAGCGCGGCCCAGGAGCAGCTCCTCCGGGGCGAACGGGACAAGCTGGCGGCGTTGGAGAGCTTCGTCCGCATGCCCTGCGACCAGTACATCCAGGCGTTCAAGGAGCTCAAACACTTCGCCCAGAAGGCCCACGAGGCCAAGACCGCCATGGTCGAGGCCAACCTCCGCCTGGTCATCTCGATCGCCAAGAAGTACACCAACCGCGGCCTCTCGTTCCTGGACCTCATCCAGGAGGGCAACATGGGGTTGATGAAGGCGGTCGAGAAGTTCGAATACCGCCGCGGCTACAAGTTCTCCACCTACGCCACCTGGTGGATCCGCCAGGCGATCACCCGGTCGATTGCCGACCAGGCCCGCACCATCCGCATCCCGGTCCACATGATCGAGACGATCAACAAGCTGATGCGGGTGCAGAAGCAACTGGTGCAGGATTTCGGCCGCGAAGCCACCCCCGAGGAGATCGCCGACGAGATGGACCTGCCCGTCGAGCGCGTACGGGCGATCATGAAGATGGCCCAGCAGCCCATCTCCCTCCAAAGCCCGGTGGGCGACAGCGACGACACCAACTTCGGCGACTTCATCGAGGACAAGTCCGCGGAAAACCCGTCGGACATGACCAGCTACAGCCTGCTGAAGGACAAGCTCAACGAGGTCCTCACCACGCTGACCGAGCGGGAGCGGAAGGTGCTGGAGCTGCGGTTCGGACTGGTGGACGGCTACAGCCGCACGCTCGAGGAAGTGGGCAAGCAATTCCGGGTCACCCGGGAACGCATTCGGCAGATCGAGGCCAAGGCCCTGCGCAAGATGCGGCACCCGACCCGCATCCGGCAGCTCCAGGGCTTCCTGGACACCGACCAGATCGACCTGCCCATCCACAGTTGAGCGGTCCGAAGCCAACGGCGCTCGCGGCGGGGCTCCGGCCCCGCCGATCCGTTTCCGGCCGGTCCCGGACCCGTCCCCGCCCATGCCGGAGCTGTTGAACATCGTCCACCGCCGGGCCGGTTTCTTGGTCCTGAACAAACCGGCCGGCCTGGTCTGCCATCCCACCAAACGCGGCCCCACCTCGAGTCTGGTGGGACGCCTCCGGCTGGCCTTGGGCGAGCGGGCCGGCATCCACCTGATCAACCGCCTCGATCGCGAAACCAGCGGCCTGGTGGTCGTGGCCACCGAACCCGAAGCCGCCCGCCACCTGCGCCGCCTCTGGAGTCA
>RFJD01000093.1 GCA_003695015.1 Verrucomicrobiota bacterium
GCTCATCAGCGATTACGAGTACGACCGCCTCTTTCAGGAGTTGGTCGATCTGGAAAAGCAATATCCGGCGCTGCAAACGCCCGACTCCCCCACCCAGCGCGTCGGCGGCCAGCCCTTGGAAGGCTTCAAGCGCGTGACTCACCGCGTGCCAATGCTTTCGCTCGAAAAACTCAAGGCCGTCGAACGCCCGAGTCGCCAGGAGGAACCCGACCGCGCCCGCCGCAACCGTGCCCAAGACCAGAACACCCTGCGGCAGTTGCTTCAATGGGACGCCAACCTCCGCCGCCTGCTGGGGCGCGACCGCATTGAGTACGTCATGGAGCCGAAGGTGGACGGGGTGTCCATCGGTGTTCATTACCGTGACGGCCTCATGGTTCTCGGCGTCACCCGCGGGGACGGGCGCCATGGCGACGACATCACCGCCAACCTCCGGACCATCCGGAGCATTCCGCTTCGGCTCGACACCCCCAAGCCGCCGCCCTACCTCGAAGTTCGCGGCGAGGCGTACCTGCCCTTGAAGGAATTCGAGGCCCTCAACGCCCGTCTGGAAGCCGCCGGCGAAAAACCCTTCCCCAATGCCCGCAACGCCACCGCCGGCACCCTCAAACAGCTCGATCCCCGGGTCGTCGCCTCCCGCCCGCTGCGGGCTGTGTTCTACGGGCTGGGCGTCGTCGAGGGCATCCGGTTCGAGCGCCACTCCGAGGTCCTCGAAACCCTCCGGCGTTTCGGCCTCCCCACCCAACCCGAGTGGTGGGTTTGCGACGGCATCGACGCCCTCATCGAGTGCTACCTCGAACACGTCGTCTGCCACTACGACGAAACCCGCGATCTTCGCAGCCGGCTGCCCTATGACATCGACGGCGTCGTGATCAAGGTGAACCGGCTGGCCGATTGGGACCGCATTCCCGGCAAGGCCCGCGCCCCCGGTTACGCCATCGTCCACAAGCCCGTCCCGTGGATCACGCCCGCCGAAACCGTCCTGCGCGACATCACCGTCCAGGTCGGCCGCACCGGCGTTCTGACCCCCGTGGCCGAACTCGAACCGGTCTTCGTCCAAGGCTCGACCATCTCCCGGGCCACGCTCCACAACGAAGAGGAAATCCGCCGCAAGGACATCCGCATCGGCGACACCGTGGTCATCCGCAAGGCTGGCATGGTCATTCCCGAGGTCGTCGAGGTCGTCAAATCCCGCCGTCCCCCCGGCGCCAAACCCTTCGACCTGGTCAAACACATCGGCGGGCGCTGCCCCGCCTGCGGCGGCCCCATCGTCCGGGAGAAAATCGCCGGCGGCCAGGCCGAGGAGGTGGCGTGGCGTTGCGCCAACGTGGCCACCTGCCCGGCGCAGTTGACCCGGCGCGTCGAGTACTTCGCCCAACGCCGCGCGCTGGACATCGAGGGGCTCGGCGGCATCGTCGCCGAAAAGCTCGTCGAGCAGGGATTGGTCCGCGAACCGCTCGACCTGTTCGACCTGAAGCTCGAAACCCTGGCCAACCTCAACCTCGGCACGCCCGAGGAACCGCGCGTCTTCGGCGAGAAAAACGCCCGCAAGGTTCTCGAAGCCCTCGATCGCGCCCGCACCCTGCCCCTCCACCGCTGGCTCATGGCCCTGGCCATCCCGGAGGTCGGCGAGCAGACCGCCTACCAGCTCGCACTCGTCCACGATTCCCTCGAAGCCCTCGCCGATTCGCCCATTCTCCGCGACATCCGCGACCTCGCCCGCCTCGAGGCCGAACGCCGCGAGGTCAATCCCCGTTCCCGGAGCAACCCGCCCAAGGACGCCACCGACAAGGCCGCCCGCACCCGCCGCTACGAAGAGTTGACCCGCCGGATCCGCGAAATCCGCGAGCGCCTCGAACGATCCGGCGCCAAGACGCACTTGGCCGAGGTCGGGCCCGTCATCGCCAACAGCGTCCTCGACTATTTCGCCTCCGAGGCCGGCCAACGGGTCTTGCGCCGGCTGCGCGAACTCGGCATCCGGCCCCGACCGGCCGCCCAGGCCGCCTCCGGCGCTGCGGCCGGCCACCCCATCGCCGGCAAGACGTTCGTCCTCACCGGCACCCTGCCCACCCTCAGCCGCGACGAAGCCTCCGCTCTCATTCGCGAAGCCGGCGGCCGGGTCACCAACACCGTCAGCCGCAACACCGACTATGTTCTCGCCGGGGAAAACCCCGGATCGAAGCTCGACAAGGCCCGCCGGTTGGGCATCCGGGTCATCGGTGAAGCCGACCTTTGGAAGATGCTCGGCCGCCGTCCCGGCGACGCCTCCTCGCAGGGCAAACAGGGCACCCTGTTCTAGGCGGACCTTCCGAATCCAAGTCGTTGGCGACAGCCCTCAGCGGCACGTGCGGCCGGCGGGGTGAAAGGCACGCGGCATCCGTCTTGGAGGAACCGATCGCCGCAAAGTTCAACCGTGAGGTGGCTTCGACGGGCAACCGGGTACGGTCTGCCTCGTCCGAACCTCCGAACCTCAAAGCGAACCTCCTTCCCCGGCGCCCGCACAACCGGCCTTGCCTTCTGCCCGGCCCCATCGAAGACGCGCCGTCCGACGGTGCCGACATCGCGCCGGGGATGGCTTCAGCCGGATCTCCGCGGTCCACAGAAACACCCGGATCGAAAAGAACGGCAACCCCGTTGAACCCACGGCTGAAGACATCCATGAAGTGGTGGGTTCGCCTCCTCTGACGCTTCGGTCTGGAGAACGCCCGAGGGCAAGAACAGTGGCTGTCCGCTCGATCATCCCGGGCAACCGTGCCGCCCGTCCTGCCCCCGGGCCACGGCCAGCCGGCCGGACGATCTCGCGGGATCGCGCGCTTCAGGCCGGCTTCGCAACAGGCCTGCCATCAAGGAGTTGTTGACATTTCCATCGTGGTCGAATAATTATTCGAGTATGCTCGAAAAAGCTCTGCCCCACTCACGTCAGGCGGTCAAAGCCGAGTTGATGCGTCGGTTGCAAGAGCCACCGCCCGGGCGCATCCAGGTGCTGACCGGTCCCCGGCAGGTGGGCAAGACCACCCTGCTGCTGGAGTTGGCAAGGCAACTGCCCAACGCCGTTTACCATGCCGTGGACACGCCCGAGGCAGCCCTGCCCGGGTGGTGGGAAGGCATCTGGAGGGATGTGCGTCTCCGGCAGAACCGCGGTCCGGTGCAGGTCTTCTTGGACGAAATCCAATACCTCGCCAAGTGGGACCGCTTGGTGAAAGCCAAGATCGACGAGATCGTGCGGCAGCAGGCGCCCGTGCATCTCGTGCTCTCGGGGTCGTCCGCCCTCTTGGTGGGGCGAGGTCTGACTGAAACGTTGGCCGGTCGATTTGAACATCTTCGCCTCCTCCACTGGTCGGCTCGTGATCTGGCGACGGCGTTCGATTTGAGTGACCAGTCCGCAGTGGAGATTCTGGTTCGAGAGGGAAGTTATCCTGGGGCGTTTCCTCTGCGTCAGCAGCCGGACCGCTGGCGGGCCTACATCCGGGATAGCATCATCGAGCCCGCCATCGGGCGCGATGTCCTTGTGCTCCATCCGGTGCGCAAGCCGGCGCTGCTGCGGCAACTCTTCATGATCGTGCTGGGGCATCCGGCGGAGATCATCTCTCTTCAGAAACTGGTCGGACAACTCCACGATCGTGGGGCACTGGAGACCGTGGCTCATTACCTGAGCATCCTCGAACAAGCCTACCTGGTTGCGGCGTTGCCCAAGTATTCACCCCGGGTGGTTCGCCGTCGTGCCGCACCGCCGAAGATCGTGGTCTTGAACAACGCCCTGATGGCGGCGATGCAGACGGTGGATGAATCGCACCCCAGGTGGGGGGCGTGGGTGGAAAATGCTTGTCTGGCCCACGCTTGGAACCAAGGCCAGGAAGTGGCTTACTGGCGCGAGGAACCCTTGGAGGTGGATGCCGTCCTCACGGGGACGTGGGGGCGGTGGGCCGTCGAGGTCAAGACCGGCGATTTCGCGCCCCGCGATTTGGTCGGACTACTTGAGTTCTGCCGCCGTTACCCTGACTTCCGGCCGTTGGTGCTCTGTCCGCAGGAGCGGGTTCAGGATGAAATACCCGGCGTCCATTTGATGGCGTGGGCCGACTTTCTGTGGGGCAGGCCTTTGCCCGATACGCCCGGCGAAGAAGGCACCGAACATTGAATGGAAGCGGCGGTGTTCACCCTGACGCCGGCGCCCTGACCCGGTGCGTTCAGGCCCGGCGCGACGCTTGGCCATGGCGGAGGCA
>RFJD01000498.1 GCA_003695015.1 Verrucomicrobiota bacterium
AGCGGCAGCCGTTTTTCCCGGGCGTGGAGGATCTTCTGCGGCGGCTGCACGGCCGCTGGCGCCTCGCGGTGGCGTCGGGGTCGGATCGGGCCGTGGTGGAGGCGGTGTTGCAACTCCGCGGTCTGCGCCGCTTCTTCGACGTTGTGCTTGCCCGGGACTCGGTGACCCGCGGCAAGCCGGCCCCGGACATCTTCCTCGAAGCTGCCCGGCAGCTCGGGGTCGCTCCCGCGGATTGCTGGGTCATCGAGGATTCGAAACCCGGAATCGAAGCCGCCCAAGCCGCCGGCATGCGGGTCATCGCCTTCGCGGGCACGCATCCGCCGGAGGAACTCGCGGGGGCGACCTGCGTGGTCCGATCCCATCAGGCCATCGGCGCCATCCTCGATCCCTGACGGGCCCCGGCAAACAGCGTCGCGGTGGACGCCGGCGCCCGCCCGGGGCGGGCTTGTCTCATGGGGCCTTGCTGATGGTGAGGGCGCAAGCGAGATCGCCCACCTTCAGAAGCTGGTAGGATGTGTCGAGCTTCACACGGAGCATGCCTTCGCAGGTTTGCTGCGCCTGCTGGGTGGAAACGGCGCGCGGTGCGGAGGACGGGGAGGTCGTCACGGTGACGGCCGGCGAGGTGAGGCCGATGCGGTATTCGAGAAGCAGGGATGCGTTCTCCTCGGTCAGGGAGCCGTAGAGGCTGAGGCTGAAAGCGGTCGGGGCCAGGCTCAGCGGGCCGCTGAACGAGAGCTGGGGCGAACACGTCAATTGGCGCATCTCGCCGACCACCCTTCCTGCGGAGGTGACCGAAACGGTGATTTCGTAGTTCTGGCTCAAGGGCTTGGCGCTGCTTCGGCCAAGTGCGACGACACCCCTGCGTTGGGGCACGGTTCCCTGTGCTTGGGCCCAGGCGAGGGGCGCCGCCGAGAGGAGCAGGGCGGCAACGAACGACAAGGGGGAGAACGTCTGTTTCATGGTTCGGCGACAATGAAGCCGGGCGCCCGGCCTTTGTCAACGACCAAGAGCCGTGCGCCTGCCTCATCGGTAATGTCCCGTTCGTCGAGGGCGTTTCTTGCTTCGTGTTCCCCGCCATCCCAACCGTGCTGCCGCTCAGCCCGTCCCCCCGGCCTTGGAACCGCGGCCTTGTCGGCCTGTGGTGCCGCACCGGATGCAGGCCGGGGCTACCGACCCGGCGTCTGACATTCGCCCGTCGGTGAGGTTCCATGTCGATCGACTCCGCCAGCTGGAGGCGAACGGTGTTGACGGCCCGGACTCCTCCGGTCATCGTCCCACCATGCCCGGCGTTGGACAACGCACCGTCACCGAGGACGGTCCATGGGTCTGTGACGCGGTTACCTTGACCACCCGGGCCGGCTGGCGCCAAGCCGCCGTCGAGTCCTTCCCTTCGAGCCTGGGTAAGGCGGAGGCCATCCCAGGTCGGATCGGCAGGATGCTGGCCCGGAGCCACCGATACCGGGCCCGGGCGGGTTGCCGCAGAACCTGCACCGGATCGATTCGGCTTGGAATTCCGTCCCGCCGGGCAGCCCGGCATGGGATCAGGTTGGTTTGCCTGGGCTTTGGCCAGGATCAATCGGAGAACCTCTATCAGCACCGATTACGGACCACGGACGACGGACCACGGACTCCGCCGCCGTTCGCAGCTCGCCTTCCCAAACGCCGCCTCCGACGGTCTCTACGACTTCGGCTACCGCTGGGATGCTTGGATGTGCTGAGGCAGGAAGGGTCTGATGAAACGGAAACACACTGGTTGCATACTCATCTGCGTCGCAGCCGTGGTGATGTTGCTGGTTGCGATCAACGTCCACTACCACCGCCACCGGGAAGTCATCGAGGCGAAGGACCGTGCTGAACTGGAGAGGCTGGCAGAGGGGCGGCTCATTGCTGCAGCCTTGGTTCTCCATGCGTCGCGTCATGAAGGCCGTTGGCCGGCGAGTCTGGAGGAATTGCGTCCCGGCATCCTGGGGGACGCGGTGGACTTGGCAAAATGGAACTACCAGCAGCCTTCGTGGTTGTGGACTCCTTACGTCGCGCACCGCGTGATCGCCGGGGAAACGAACGCCGATACCGATGGCCGGATCGTCTTCATCTACAGCGGGGGCACGGCTGCCCTCCAGCGGCTTGGGGACTGACAGGCTGTTGGAAGAATGGCTGGAGGAGGCGGCGGTCAAGAGATATGAGATCGTGAATGGCGACTGAGAAAGGATCGCAGAAATGGCTGGTTCCGGTGGTCTTGGGTGCCGTGGTGTGCTCACTCGCAGTGGCCGTTGTCACTTACGGGATAGCACATCTGGAGTTTTCCTGGGCACTCTGGACCCGCACGGTTGAGCAGCCTCCCTGGATGGTGACGATTCTTCAGGCCGCCTATGAAGCGGTGTGGTTCCTGCCAGCATCGACCCTGCTCACCGGTTTGCGACTTCTGGCAAGGAGACCGATCAGCCCACAGTACATCGCGTGGTGGTCGAGCGCCTTTGTCTGCCTGCATGTATTGTGGTTGCTCTTCTTCTGGACCTGTATGTATTTGGCCAACCAGACGTTCCTTTGCGGGGACTGACAGGCTGTTGGCAGATATCTGGTGTGGGGCGGTGATGCTGAATCAGATGCGCTCGTTAGCCGAGGGCGACCCGGGAAGCCGCCTGAGTTTCTGACCGTCCTGAACTTGGAAGGCGCCGGCTCCACCGAGCATTTCCTCCGCGGCATCAAGGAGCGGGTGGAACACACGCTCGAAACTCTCACCCTTTCTGGACCGGTTCCATGGCCAGACCGGCCGGCCCATCATCTCGCCGGAGCCTCGGTCAAAGGCGCGGCTGCTCTCGGCGGAGGTGGCGCGGCAGGATGGGGGCCGTCCGAATGTGGCCCCGGCAGTTCACCACAAAGACGCAAAGGGGTTACCGAAGTTGGGGGATGTTCCGCCGCGCTTTCGGGCATGGTGTCTTGGTGTTCATGGTGGTGGAAAAGGCGTGTGACCCGACGCGACGAGCCGAGGACGCAAAGGGAGGACAAGCGGAGCGCCGAAGGGGCGGTCGAAACCCGGTCCCGGGGAACGCCCGGGGTTCGCATCGGCCAACACCATGGTCAGCCCTGAGGGGGCGGCATGGGAGGGCCGGAGGAAGACCTGTCGGCCCGTCGGCGACCGCCTTTCGGGCGTGAAACCGGGCGGGTTTCCGGCTACCTCAAGGGCGTGCATGTGGCGCACCTCAGGTTGAAGGATTTCCGGAACTACCACCGGCTGGAGGTGGATTGGACGCCGGGTTTCCATCTGCTCTTGGGGCGCAATGCCCAGGGGAAAACCAACCTGCTGGAGGCCATCTATCTGGTCGCCACCTTGCGTTCCTTCCGGGGCGCGACTGGTGCGCAAATGATCCGGCGGGGCGCCCCGGCCTATTTCATCCAAGCCCGCGTTCTGGCGGAGGCGGAGAGCGAGGTGCGTTTGTACTGGTCGCCGAAAGAGCGGCGGTTGACGCTCAACCGGGAGCCGGTGCGGCGGTTGGGCGATTACTTGGGCGTGTTGCGGGCGGTGGTCTTCTGCAGCGAGGACGCCTTGCTGGTCAAAGGACCACCCAGCCAGCGGCGGCGGTTTCTGAACCTGCTGCTCGCCCAGACGGAGTCGTCCTACCTGGGCCTGTTGCAGCGTTACGGCCGGGCGTTGCGGGCGCGGAATGCCCTGTTGAAACAACGGCCGGTCGATCTGGCGGCCCTCGAGGGCTTCAGCCGGGAAGTGGTCCGGCTGGGGGAGGAGATCATCCGGCGGCGGCGGGCGTTGGTTCCCCGGGTGGCCCCGCTGGTGACGGCGGCTTACCGGCGGATCGCCGGCGAGGCCGAGCCGATCGAAATCGAGTACCGCCCGGCCGTCCGGGGGGATTTTGCCGCGGAACTGGCCCGGGCGCGGGAACGGGAACTGCAACAGCGGGTGACGTTGGTGGGGCCGCACCGGGACGACCTGGCCCTGTTGCTGGACGGCCAGCCGGCCGGTCAGTTTGGCAGCGAAGGGCAGAAGCGTTCGGTGGCGATCGCCCTCAAGATGGCCCAGGCGGAGCTGCTGACGGAGGTGCACGGGGTGCCGCCGGTGCTGCTAATCGACGACGTGATGGGGGAACTGGACGCCGGCCGGCGGGCGGGGTTGCTGCCGTTGTTGGAGCGATCGCACCGGGCGCGCGGCCAAGTGTTCATGACCTGCACCGAGGAGAGCTGGCCGGTCGAGCTGGGCCGTCGGCTCAAGCGGTGGGAGGTGGCCAACGGGACGTTGCGCCCGCTGGACTGAACCGGTTTTTCCCCTTTTTGCGTTTCCGCGAAGTGGACGGCGGCCCGGTCTGCGCTATGTTGTGCGCGCTTGTGAACCGACATCACCGAGACATGAAACGACAGAACCTCATCCTCGCAACCCTCCCTGCGTGCGCCTTGTTGCTGGGCATGACGCCCGTCGCCGGCGCCGACATCCAGGCGCTCCGCGAGCAGGCCAAGGCCGTCTTCGGCGTCCTGCCGGACAAGATGCCCGGCAGCGAAAACGACACGCCGGCCCGGATCGAGCTGGGCCGGAAGCTCTACTTCGACAACCGGCTGTCGGTGAACGACTCCCAGTCCTGCAACACCTGCCATCGGCTCGACGAGAAACGCGGCGGCGTGGACAACGAGCCGACCTCGCTGGGCGCGCACGGCAAGCGCGGCGACCGCAACGCGCCCACGACCCTCAACGCCGGGTTCCACATCGCCCAGTTTTGGGACGGCCGGGCCAAGGACCTCAAGGAGCAGGCCAAGGGACCGGTGCTCAACCCGGTCGAAATGGCCATGCCCAGCGAAGAAGCGGTGGTCAAGAAGCTCAGCGCCATCCCCGAGTACCGGGAGCTGTTCGCCAAGGCGTTCCCGGATTCGGATCCGGCGATCACCTACGACAACATGGCCGAGGCCATTGCGGCCTTCGAGCGGACGCTGATCACGCGGGACCGGTTCGACGATTTCCTCAAGGGCGACGACCAAGCCCTCACCGCCCAGGAACTCAAGGGATTGGAAACCTTCATGACCATTGGCTGCCTGACCTGCCACATGAGCCCGACCATCGGCGGCAACAGCTACCAGAAGGTGGGCCTGATCCACGCTTACGAGAACACCAAGGACAAGGGCCGTTACGA
>RFJD01000499.1 GCA_003695015.1 Verrucomicrobiota bacterium
GGTCGAGTGGGCCAGCACGCCCCAGGGGAGGTGTTTGAACCGGTCCCACTGTTTCACGAAGTAATCCCGGCAATGGTAGCCCACCTGCCGGATGACCTCGCCGTGGGTGACGCAGATTTCCTCCAGATGCGGCGCGTAGATGATCAGTTCGCCGCCGTCGGCCAGCACCGGTTCGAGCTTGTACATGCATTTGCCCGCCGTCCACAGCTCGTCATACATCGGCGGGGCGCAGGCCACGATGGTGTGGTAGGGCCGGTCCTTGTACACGATGTGCTTGCGGTCCGACAGGACGTGCGCCCCGGCCCAAGCGCTTTCCGGCGTGCCAAAAAACAGGCCCGCCAGCCCCTCGCCCTCGACCACCATGGCGAAGCAGTGCTTGGGCAGCTTGACCAGCGCCGCCGCGCGGTCGATCACCTGCCGCACCGGCGTCCGGGCATGCCCGATGATCTTCGGGGTGGTGATCACCGCGCCCAGCCAGTGGAAGAAGTTCAGGATCTCCGGGCCCGCCACGCCCGGGAACAGGTACTTGTTCCCGCCGGAGAACCCCACCACTTCGTGCGGGAACACCGGCCCGATGATCAGAATCCGGTCGTAGTCGAACAGGCGCCGGTTGACCTGCACCGGCACGTCCATCGCAAAGCGCCCCTCGGTCAACGCCTCGATGTCCGCCGCCGGGATCACCCCCACTTCCCGCAGTTCGGCCGGATCGTTCCACGCATGGTTGAGGAAACGGCACCGGGCGTAGAGCGTGCCCCGTTCCTCCTCGGTCATGCCCAACCGCCGGCAGATGGCCGGTTCACTCATCGGCTGGTGCGTGCCCAGGGCGATCATCACGTCCAACGCCTCGGTCACCGGCGCCAACTGGCTGTACAGGGGCCGGAACACCCAGTCCACCGGCGCCGTCCGCGTGCCATCCGGCACGATCACCAACACCCGCGCCCCCCGGTATTCCTCGATCGGACAGGCGCGATGAATCAACTCCCGCACGGCCTCCCGTGTGATGGGACGGTCCGGTTCGGCTTGGAGCGACAGGGGTTTCATGGCGGCTGGGAGGGTTTGACGATGGCGGTGGGGCGCGGCGCGGCGGATGTTCAGATCGTTTGCGCCAGGAAGCCGCCGTCCACCCGGATGTCGGCTCCGGTCACGAAACTGCTCGCCTTTTCGCTGGCCAAGAACAACGCCGCCCCCACCAGCTCGTGCGGCTCGCCGAAACGGCCCATCGGCGTGTGGTTCCAGATGGCCCGGGTGCGGTCGGTCGGCGTGCCGTCCTCGTTGAACAGCAGCTTCCGGTTCTGCGCCGCGGGAAAGAAGCCGGGGGTGATCGAGTTGACGCGCACCCCGTGGGGCGCCCATTCGCGGGCCAGGAACCGCGTCAGGCTCAGCACCGCCGCCTTGGCCGCCGAATATGCCACCACCCGCGACAACGGCACATGGGCCGAAACCGAGGCGATGTTGATGATGCTGCCCTTGCGACGCGCCACCATGCCCGGCCCGAAGACCTGACACGGCAGCAGCGCGCCGCCGACCAGGTTCAGGTCGAAGTTCCGATGCCAGTTCTCGAGCGGGATGTTCTCGAACGGGTTCTCCGGAGTGACGGTGGTGCGCGGGTCGTTCCCGCCGGCGGCGTTCAACAGGATCGTCGGCGCGCCCAAGGCCTGCTCGACGCCCTCCCGCGCCGCCTCCAGCGAAGGCTTTTCCAGCGCGTTGACTTGGAAAAACTCGGCCGTGGCCCCCTTCTGGCGGAGTTCCTCGACCCGCCGCCGGCCCGCCTCTTCCACGAAATCCAACACCGCCACCTTCGCCCCGGCCTCGGCGAACCCGTGCGCGATGGCGCCTCCCAACGTCCCGCCGCCGCCGATGACCACGGCCACTTCATCCGTCAGGTCGAACCAGTTCATCCCGGCCACTCTGAAACAACCCCAAGGCGACGGTGAAGCAAAAACACCGTTGGAGAAAACCGCCGCTTCCGCTACCGTCGGCCCGCAATGGCTGACCTGCCCAAACCCGACGTCATCCTGGTGCACGAAAGCGACTTGGACGGCTTCCTGTCCGGGCTGCTCCTGCAGCGGCTGGCCCGGGAGTTGTTCGGCGAAACGCCCCGGCTCGAAGCCTGGTTCACCCACGCCTGGCATCAACGCCCCCTTTCCGAACCCTCCGCCTGGGTGGCCGACCTCGCCTTCGCTCCGCGCATGGACCGTCCCGGCTGGCTGATCATCGACCACCACCCCGTCGCCGCCCAGCCCCGCCGCGCCCGGCTCATCCACGACCCGGCCAAGTCCTCCAGCCTGCTCTGCTTCGAGCTTTGCCGCCAACACCGGCCCGACTGCGTCAACGAAGCCACTGAACGGCTCGTCCGTCTCAGCCACGTCGCCGACCTCTACCTGCACGAGGAACCCGACTTCGACGAAGCCCTCGACTACGCCGGTCTCCTCAAGACCTACAGCTTCTGGAACCTCTACGAACTGCTCGACGGCGAACCGGAGAAGCTTCTGGACCATCCCCTCCTCGAGGTCGTCCGCACCCGCCGCCGCGTCGAGGATCCCCTCGGCTTGGAGTGGAGCCGGCGGCGCATCGAACCGCTCACCCCCGAGGTCTCCTTCGTGCCCGTCGTCATCGGCAACGGCAACCAGATCGTCCACCGCCTGCTTCAGGAGGAGGCCGTGACGACTCCCGTTCTGCTCACACTCTACCGCCAGCCCGGCGGTGTGATCACCGCCAGCCTGCGCAGTCGCGACGGCCAGGCCCTCGAACTGGCCCAACGGCTCCAAGGCGGCGGCCATCCCAACGCCGCCGGCGCCGCGCTTCCCCGCTCGGTCCGGACCATCCCCCAAGCCATCGAGTACCTCCGCCAGGCCCTCCAGCCGCCGGCGCCGACCGCCATTCCCCAAGCCGGCATGGCCAACCTCCTCGAAAGTTTCGACGCCAGCCTCCGGAGCTGAACCCGCCGCCGAGCTGGGCGCCCTCGGGCGCCGATCCGGGTGTACCGTCGATAAGCCGGCGCGGCTACTTCGTCCCGAGCGCTTTTTCGATGGCTTCGCGCATTTCGGGGGAGTCGGGCTCGACCTTCGAGTCGAACCGGGCCAACAGGCGGCCGTCGCGCCCGATCAGGAACTTGTTGAAGTTCCACTTCACCGGACCGGGAAACGGGGATTGCTCGCCGGTGAGCCACTGGTAGAGCGGGTGTTGGTCGGGGCCCGGCCGGACGTGGACTTTTTCCATGAGGGGGAAGGTGACGTCGAATCGGCTGGTGCAGAACTGGCGGATTTCCTCCGGGGAACCAGGTTCTTGGCCGCCAAAGTCGTTGCTCGGTACGCCCACCACCACCAGGCCGCGATCCTTGTACTCGCGGTAAATCTTTTCCAAGGGGGCGTATTGGCGCGTGTAACCGCATTTCGAGGCGACGTTGACCACCAGGATCACCTTGCCCCGATAGGCGCCCAAGGAGGCGGGCTTGCCGTCGAGGGTCTTGAGCGGGATGTCGTACACGGAACCGGCGGCGGCGAGGGCCACGCTCGTCAGGAGCGCGCCGGTCAGGAGCGTTGCGAGGCTGATTGGACGCATGGCGCGCAATATGGCCCGGGGGTCCGCGAAGTCAAACAGCCGGCTCAGGGCAACGGCACGCCGCCCTGATCGACGTTCTCGCGGGTGAAGAGCCGGGAGCCCAGGGTGATCTCCTTGGGAACCGTCTCGCCGCGCAGGATCCGGAGCGCGGTCTCGATGGCCTCGGCGCCGCCGGTGGGGTACTGGAAGGTGGCGTCGAGGATGCCCTGTTTGACGTAGGCCACCCCTTCGTGCGGCAGGGCGTCGATGCCGACGAACTTCATCTCCTTCTCGCGGCCGGCCGCGCGAGCCGCCAGCCACGCGCCGTGAGCGCCGGGGTCGTTGTGGGCATAAACCAAGTCGATGTGATCGAACCGGGCCAGCGCGGATTCCATCTCCTTGCGGGCCTCGGGTTCGAGCCACTTCATGTCGGCCTCGAAGATCACCTCGATGTCCGTGCCGGCAATGGCTTCGCGGAAGCCGGCATGGCGGTCCTGGCCCGGGGTCGAGGTCATCAGGCCCTTCAGCTCGACGACCTTGCCCTTGCCGCCAAGGGCTTGAACGATCCACTGCCCGGCGGCGCGGCCGATCTTGCGGTTGTCGGCGCCGATGAAGCAGGTGTAGCGGTCGCCCAACACGCGCCGGTCCAGGACGATCACCGGAATGCCGGCCTCCATGGCGCGGGCCACCGGTTCGGTGAGGGGCTGGGCTTCCTTGGGGCTGATGATCAGCAAATCGACGCCGGCGCTGACGAACTCCTCGACGTGCTGGCGCTGGCGGAGGGTGTCGTTCTGGGCGTCCTTGAAGATGACCTTCAATTCAGGGTGTTTCTCCGCGGCGGCTCGGATGTCGGCGTTCATCTGCACCCGCCAGGGTTCGTTGAGGTTGCACTGGCTCATGCCGATGACCCAACGCGGCCGGGCGGAGGCGCCGGCGGCTTCCGCGGCCTTGGTGTCGGCGGCCGACTCGCCGGCGGGTTCGCCGCCGGGCGGCGGCCCGGCGGGCTTGCAACCGCCAGCCATCCATGCGGCCAACAGCATCCAACCTGCCAGCGACAGCGAGGAGAGCACCCGGGTTTTCATGGCGGCCATGGTGCGCCTTTGGGCGCCGGGCTGCAACCCCGACCATGAAGCCGGCAGGCCGCACCGCAGGAAGGTGCTGGCGGGGCGACGGCAGGGGTTTGGACCGCCGGGCAGGAGCTTGGAAATGCCGGCGGCGCCTCTGGGGGAGAC
>RFJD01000500.1 GCA_003695015.1 Verrucomicrobiota bacterium
CAGCAACACCATGTTCGCCCCCCGGATCAATGGCGCCGCCCGCCGCACATCCGCGGGCGACAACCGCGCGTTGGCGCCGGACGCAACGCCGATTGCGTTTTCGCCCGAGTCGGCCACGAAAATCAGCGCCACCCCGGAGGGGGCCGCGCGCTGCTCGCGCACATGGGCCGTGTCGATGCCCTCCCGTTCGAGCCCTTCGCGGGCGCGCTGTCCGAAGGCGTCCCGGCCCACGCATCCCACGAACGCCACCCGGCCGCCGGCCCGGGCCGCGGCGACGGCTTGGTTGGCGCCCTTGCCGCCGGCGGCGGTCAGGAACTCACTGCCCAGCACCGTCTCGCCCGGCGCCGGAATGTGCGGCAGCCGCAGAATCAGGTCCGTGTTCGAACTGCCGACGACGACGATCCGTGGTGGCATGGGGCAGGGGAATGCAAGGCGAAGCCGGGGTGGCTCAGCGCGGGGTGATTTGCAGGGTGTGTCGGACCGGCTGGAAGGCCCGCCGAATCGCTCCGGCCAACGGCGTCCGCGTTTTCTCCGTCAGGGCGACGGTCATGTCGGCGTCGGCGCGCATCTCCGGTCCGTGGAACAAGACCTTGATCTGGCGCGTTTCGTAGGCCTGCTTCGCCGCCACCGCTTCGTCCACCCGTTGGAAAGCCTCGCTGAAGGGGTTGACCGCGAAATCCGCCGCCAGATTGACGCCCTTTTCCAACTCGACCGCCGAATAATCCCGGGAGTGGTCGCCCCAGGTGACGGTGTAACGTGCCGCCTTGGGATGACGGACCACCAGCATGAGGCGGTTGAGTTCCTCATTGAACGGCACCAACGCCATCCCCGAGCGGATGCTCGAATCCCGGTCCACCGGTCCGGTCGCGCAAAACGGATAACGCGTGCTCTCGATTTCGACCGTGCCCCCGGCGGCGCGCAGGATGCGATGGCCGTGGCGGGCGGTGGCCGAGCCGTCCGCCAGATCCACGGTGATGGTGCCCAGATCGCCGTCCAACCCCATGGCTTTCAAGAACGCATAAGCCATCACCAGGTGGCCGGCCCAGCCGGGATGGACGCCATCCTTGCCGGAGAGCATGTAATCATCGCCCCAGCGTCGTTGGGCTTCGAACCCATGCACCAACAAGGGCAGGAAACAATCGGCAAAGGCCACGTCCTCCTGCTCCGCCAACCGGACGTCGATGTTCCGCAGTTCGCACAGCCCCAGGTTGAGTTGCGTCACCGGGACGTTTTTGTCGGGAGCCCAGGGAGGCACCTTGCCCACGGCCCCGGCGGCGCCCTGGATCACCCGCACGCCGTGAGCCTTGAACGCGCGGATGATCGCCAGCGAGCTTTCCCGATACTCCCGGCCGATTTCCTCGGTGTAGGGCTGGTAGCGGTGGTCGTTCATCCCGTAGCAGGTGGTGGCGATCGTGGGCTTGAATCGCAGCACATCGTTGGTCATGCGATGCAGAAAGCCCGGCGCCCGCTCGCCGCTCCAGCCGAACTGCCGCACCCGGACCCGCAACTCCGGCACGCACACCCTCAGGTACGTCTCGATGATGCGGGAGTACATTTTCTGCTCGGTGATCGAGTCGCCGCAAATCGCCAGCCGGTCGCCGGGTTTCAGCAACAATCCCTTGGCCGGCGGCGCCTTCAGCGGTTTGAACGGCGCAAAGTAGGGATCGTCGGGCAGTTTCTCCAGCGACTGGGCACAAAGCGGCGCCGCCACCAGCAAAGCGAGAACCAACCGGGTGCTTGTCTTCATGATGAAGGGGAGCTTAGGGCCGGGGCGCCGGCCTGCCAAGCCGGACCGCGCCCGCCGTGCCGACCCATCCGCAACCGCATCCTGCCGGCGGGAGCCCGCGGATGACGGCGCGCGCCCGGACCGTTCCATTGCCGGGTTTCGGCGGAGGCCCTATTCGCCGTCCGCCCACCGGACGCCGCGGTAGATCGTTTGGAACAACCGGTTGGCCAGGCGGTTGTCGGTCGGGATCATCTGCCGCAGAAAGACCAAGGCCAGCCGGGCCTCCGGAATGACCCGGAACTCCGTGCTGGCATAGCCGCCCCAGGAATACACCTTCGCCTTGCGCGCGGCGGCTCCCTCGCCGAGTTGGACTTCGCTGATCGCAAAGCCCAGGCCGAACCGGAACGAACCGGCCGCCTGCTCCAACTGGTTGCGGAACATCTCCCGGAGCGTTTCCGGCCGCAGCAGGCGGCGTCCCTCGAGTTGACCGCCCTCGAGCAGCATCCGGCAAAAGCGGCCATAATCCTCCGCCGTGGACACCAGCCCGCCTCCACCCGAGAGGAATTTGAAGCCTTTCAGGTAGGGACTGGTCGTTCGTTTGTCCAAAACCGCCAGACGGCCGTCCTTGCGGGTGTGACAGGAGGCAAACCGATCCGCCTTTTCCGGCGGCACGGCGAAGCCCGTGTCGTTCATGGCCAACGGCGCCAGCACCGCCTCCCGCAGATGCGCATCCAGCGTCCGGCCCGACCAGATCTCGACCAGCCGTCCCAACAGGTCGGTGTTGAAGCCGTAGGTGAAACGCTCGCCCGGCTGGTGCAGGAGCGGGATCCGCGCCATCGCCTCTGCCGCCTCCGCCAGGGTCAGCTCCGGTGGGAACATGGCCCCGTCGCCGTGATACTGCATCCCTTCACGCCGGTAATACTCGGCGACCGATCCGCCGCCATAGCTGTAACCGCTGGTGTGGCGGAACAAGTCACGCACCGTCACCGGCCGCTTGGGTTTGACCAGGCGGCGTTCGCCATCTTCCTCGACCAACACCCGCACCTGCTCGAAGGCCGGGATGTAACGCGCCACCGGATCATCCAGACCGAAGCGCCCCTGTTCATGGAGCTGCATGGCGGCCACCGAGACGATGGGCTTCGTCATCGAATAAATGCGGACGATGGTGTTCGACCGCCATGGCGTCCGGTCTTCCACATCCAGGACTCCGGCCACCGCGTGCAACGCCGGCTTGCCGTCGAGGAGCACCAGCAATTCGCCCCCGGCAATTTCGCCCTCGGCCACGGCCTTCTCGAGCCTCTGCCGCGCCTCGTCCAAGGCCGCCGGCGCGAGGGTCTGCGCCTGCAA
>RFJD01000501.1 GCA_003695015.1 Verrucomicrobiota bacterium
GAAAGTGCACGACCAAAACGGCCGGCTGATCGAGAACTTCATGGGCTTCACCAAGATCCTGGACCTGCAGGTGGGACTCGAGGCCTATGCCGGGCCGGGTGGTTGGAACGATCCGGACATGCTTGAGGTGGGCAACGGCAATCTGACCCTCGAGGAAAACCGCGCCCATTTCAGCCTGTGGTGCATCCTGGCGGCGCCGTTGATGATGGGCAACGACATCCGCCAGGCACCGCCGGAGATCTTGGAAATCCTGCTGAACAAGGAAGTCATCGCCGTGGACCAGGACCCGCTGGGCCGCCAGGGCCGCAAGGTGCGCGACGAAGGTGACCTCGAAGTGTGGAGCAAGGAACTGCATGATGGCACACGCGCGGTGGTGTTGTTCAACCGCAGTGATGCACCGGCACGGATCGAAGTGAGCTGGCCGGAAATCGGTTATCCGGCGCATCTGCGCGCGAGGGTCCGCGACCTCTGGAAACACCAGGACGTGGGCACCTTCACCGGCCGCTACGGCGCCGAGGTGCCGTCGCACGGCGTGGTGATGGTGAAGATCATTCCCTGAGGCAGCCACGCCTCCGGTCGCTTTTCTTTGAGGTTGGCGGCGCCGCGCAAGTGGCATAGCTTCGGGTGCACATCACGGAGACGAAAGCAATGAGAGCATCCGGTGTTTCTTGGCGGCGGTTGGGCGGCGTCGGCGGCGTTTTGGGGGAGTGGAGGCCGGGAATGGCAGCCGCGGCGTTGGTCCTGGTGGCATGGGGCGGTCACGCGGCCTTGGCGCCGACGGATTTGAAGTGTGAATACCTGAGGAATCCGTTGGGAATCGACGTGACGCGACCGCGGTTGAGCTGGCGGCTGGAGACGACGGAACCGGATCGCCGTGGGCAGCGGCAGACGGCTTACCAGGTTTTGGTGGCGTCGAGTCTGGAAAAGCTGCGGGCTGGCGAGGGCGATCTCTGGGACAGCGGTCGGGTGGCTTCGGCGGAGACGGTGCACGTGGTTTATGGCGGGGCGCCTTTGACGTCCGAGCAGGTTTGTTATTGGAAGGTGCGGGTTTGGGATCAGGACGGCCGGGCCTCGGATTGGAGCGCGCCGGCCCGGTGGTCGATGGGATTGTTGCGGCCGGAGGATTGGAAGGGTGTTTGGATTGGCCGGGACGAGGAGGAGCCGGACCAAGCGGTCGTGAAGGGGAACTGGATGTGGGCGGACGAGGGCAACCCGGCGGAGGCGGCGCCGGTGGGGACGCGTTATTTCCGGCGGGCGTTCGATCTGCTGGGCGGACGGCGGGTGCGGTCCGCCCGCTGGTGGGTGACGGCCGACAACCGGTTTCGGGCGTTCGTGAACGGGGAGATCGTGGGCGAGGGAGCCAACTTCAAGCGGGTGTGGGCGCTGGATGTGACGCGGCGGTTGCGGCCGGGGCGCAACGTGCTGGCGATCGAGGCGACGAACGACGGCGAAACGCCCAATCCGGCGGCGGTGTTCAGCCGGCTGGAGGTGGAGTTCGAGGATGGCAAGTCGTTGGTGTTGGAGTCGGACGGTCAGTGGCGGACGAGCGGGGAACCGGCTTTGCGGTGGAAGGAGCCGGCCTTTGACGACGCGGCATGGCGGCCGGCGAAGGTGTTGGGAGCGGTGGGCATGGCGCCCTGGGGTGAGGTGCGCCGGGCATCGGACCGGCGGCTGCCGGCGCGTTATCTCCGGAAGGAGTTTGCCGTGTCGAAGCCGGTGCGGCGGGCGATGGTGTATTACTCCGGGCTGGGCCTGAGCGAATTGTCCGTGAACGGGCAGCGGGTGGGCGACGAGGTGCTTTCGCCGGGGCTGACCGAGTACACGAAGCGGGTTTTTTATGTGACGCACGACGTGACGCGGCTGTTGCAGCAGGGCGCGAACGCCGTGGGCGTGGTTCTCGGGAACGGGCGGTTTTATGCGCCGCGGCTCACGGAGCCGACGGCCACACGCACCTACGGTTATCCCAAGCTGCTGTTCCAGATGCGGATCGAATACACGGACGGCAGCTCGGAATTGGTGGTGAGCGACACCTCGTGGCAACTGACGACCGACGGTCCCATTCGGGAGAACAACGAGTACGATGGCGAGGTGCAGGACGGGCGGTTGGCGATGCCGGGCTGGGACCGGGCCGGTTTTCGCGATCCGCTGGGTGGAGGGGCGTCGCCGGAAGGGCTGGAACGGCGATGGGAACCGGCGCAGGAGGTGGCTCCGCCCGGCGGACGTTTGGTGGCGCCGATGATGGAGCCGATCCGGGTGACCGAACGGCTGCGGCCGGTGGCCGTGACGGAACGGAGTCCCGGGGTGTTCATCGTAGACATGGGCCAGAACATGGTGGGGTGGTGTCGGCTGCGGGTGCGGGGACCGCGTGGAACCGTGATCACCCTGCGTCATGCCGAGCGGTTGCAGGAGGACGGCTCGTTATACGTGGCCAACCTGAGGGGCGCGAAGGCCACGGACACTTTCATCCTGCGGGGGGAGGGGTTGGAGGTGTTCGAGCCGCGGTTCACCTACCACGGGTTCCGCTACGTCGAGGTGCGGGGTTATCCGGGCCGGCTGGGGCCGGAGGCCATCGAAGGTTGCGTGGTGCATGACGACCTGGAGCCGGCCGGCCGCTGGGTGTGTTCGGAGCCGATCGTCAACCGGATTTATCGCAACGTGGTTTGGGGGGTGCGGGGCAACTACCGGAGCATCCCGACCGACTGCCCGCAGCGGGACGAGCGTCAGGGCTGGTTGGGCGACCGCTCCGAGGAATCGCGCGGGGAGACGTACCTGTTCGACACCGCGGCCTTGTACGCCAAGTGGCTGCGCGACATGGAGGACGCCCAGAAGGACAACGGCAGCGTGCCGGACGTGTGTCCGGCGTACTGGCCGATTTACTCCGACAACGTGACCTGGCCAGGCAGCACGGTCATCATTCCGGGGCACTTGTACGAGCAATACGGGGATGTGCGGGTCTTGGAGGGGCACTATGGCAGCATGAAGCGGTGGATGGATTACATGGCCGGATTCATGAAGGACGGCCTGCTGGCACGGGATCAATACGGGGACTGGTGTGTGCCGCCGGAAGAGCCGCAACTCATTCACTCGCGCGACCCGGCGCGCCGGACGTCGAAGGAGGTTTTGGCGAGCAGTTACTATTACCACTGCTGCCGGCTGATGGCCCGGTATGCCCGGGTGTTGGGCCGGGAAGACGATGCCGCGGCCTTCGATCGTCGGGCCGAGGTGATCCGGGAGGCCTTCAATCGCCGGCTCTATCGGCCGGACAAGGGCTGGTACGACAACGGATCCCAGACCGCCTGCGTGCTGCCGCTGGCTTTCGGGCTGACGCCCGAGGCGGAGCGCGGACGGGTGTTTGCCCGGCTCATCGACAAGATTGCCCACGAGAGTCACGGGCATGTGGGCACAGGCTTGGTGGGCGGCCAGTGGTTGATGCGCACGCTGACCGCCGGTGGCCGGGTGGACGTGGCGTGGCAGTTGGCGACGAACCGGACCTATCCGAGCTGGGGTTACATGGTCGAACAGGGGGCGACGACGATCTGGGAATTGTGGAACGGCGACACGGCCGATCCGGCCATGAACTCCGGCAACCACGTGATGTTGGTGGGCGACCTGATCACGTGGTTGTACGAGCATTTGGCCGGCATCCGGACGGCGCCGGAGACGCCGGCGTTCGGCCGGTTGTGGATGGCGCCAGAGACACCGGCGGGGCTGGAATACGTGCAGGCGTCGTATCGGTCGATCCGCGGTGAGATCCAGAGCTACTGGCGGCGGCAGGGTGACCGGTTCTTGTGGCAGGTGCGCGTGCCGCCGAACGTGACGGCCCGGGTCGGTGTGCCGGCGGCGCCGGACGCCGCCGTGAAGGAGGGCCGTGGTCTGGCTGCGGACCAGCCGGGCGTGCGTTATCTGGGCTGGCGGGATGGCCGGGCGTGGTTCGATGTGGACTCGGGTTCCTACCGGTTCGAGAGCCGGCTGCCCTGAAGCGCCGGGCGGGTGGAGGCTCGAAATCGGGCCTCCCGCCCATGGTCAAGAGCCGGTTCAGCGATAGAACAGCCCCGGCAGCCAGAGGGCGGTGGCCGGCCAGAAGGTGACGATCAGGAGGACGACCACCAGCGCCAGCAGAAACGGCAGCAGTGGCCGGGCCACTTCCTCCATGCGGGCTTTGGCGACGCTGCAGGCGACGAAAAGCGAAATGCCCACCGGCGGTGTGCTTTGCCCGATGGCCAGAGCCAGGATCATGGCCACCCCGAAGTGAATGCGGTCCATGCCGATCTCTTGGGCGATGGGCAGCAGAATCGGCGTCAGGAGAATCATCGCGGGGGTCAGGTCGATGATGGTGCCTACGGCCAGCAGGACGGCGAGCATGGCCAGCTTGATGAGGACCGGGTTGCTGGTGGCGGCGAGAAGGGCTTGGGCGAGCCGTTGCGGGGTTTGTTCGACGGTCAACAGCCAGGCGAACGGTTTGGTGGCCCCGATGCAGAGAACGACGATGGCGGTGACTTGGACGGTGTCGATCAACGCCCGGGCCAACGCCGCCCAAGTGAGCTGGCGGTGGACCACGCCACTGATCAGCAGCGCCCAAAGCACGGCCACCATGGCGGCCTCGGTGGGCGTGACATAGCCGCCGATGATGCCCCCGAGCACGAACACCACCGTGAGCAGGGGCAGGGTGGCGCGTCGCAACGCCCGCCAGAACCGGCCCCAGGAGGGCGTTTCCGAGGAAGGCGGATGCTTCTGAAGCCGCGCCATGGCAAAAGCCGTGAGCATCAGGGCGGCAGCCATGAGGATGCCGGGGACCACCCCGCCGAGGAAAAGCCGGCCGATGGACATGCTGCCCACCACGCCGAGCAGGACGAACGGGATGCTCGGCGGGATGATGATGCC
>RFJD01000094.1 GCA_003695015.1 Verrucomicrobiota bacterium
CCGATCTGGCCAACGGCATCCGTGAAGTGTGCAAGAAACTCAACCTTCCTGACCTTCCATGACCAGTTACCGTCTCACCTTCATCACGCCCCTCTTTAGCAAGGGCAGCTACGACGATCGCCCTGAAGTTCGGCCTTCCTCGATTCGGGGCCAATTGCACTGGTGGTTTCGCGCGCTTGGCGGCAATTACGCCGACGAAAAAGCCGTCTTCGGTGGCGTCCACAACGGCGCCACCGCCAGCAAGGTCGTGGTGCGTGTTGCCAATGTCACGGGGCAGACCGCCGAGATTCCCACGTTGCCGCACAAATTCGGCGGCCAAGCCAGTCCGAAGTGCGCATACCGCCCCGGGACCACCGCCGAGGTCCATTTCGCGCTCCGTCTCGGGGGATTGGATGAGCGCCTGGCCGCGATGCTGGATCGGACCATCGAGGCGTGGTTGTTGGTCGGCACGCTCGGCCTGCGCGCCACCCGCGCCGGCGGCAGCTTCGTTTGGGAACCGTTGACAGCGAATGGCGTCGGCATGCCCGGGACACTGGAGGATTATGCTGCGCGTTGTCGCACAGTGTTGCGTGGCGCTCCATTGCGATTCGTCCTGTCCCCCAAACCCTTCCCCTCCGCCGAAGCTGCCCGCCGCGTGGTTTCGGATACCTTGGGCGGGAGAGACGACCCCCGAGGAGTCAACGACCTCAAGAAACTGCGCGATCCGTTGGGCAAGGTTTTCGGCGGTCGCAAGACATCCCCCTTGCGCTTCCGCATCATCCAACTTGGGGAGGTTTTCCACATTGCCGCCGTCTGGGACGACCGGAGCGCTGTCACCGGAAACAAACCCGGCGATTTCAAGGCCGTGGTGGACCTGCTGGCGAGTCGGGACAAGGAGATCGGCCGGCTACTGCAAGCGGCTCTAGGATCTTC
The DNA here is from genome assembly GCA_003695015.1 of Verrucomicrobiota bacterium. GTDB lineage: Bacteria > Verrucomicrobiota > Verrucomicrobiia > Limisphaerales > J093 > J093. Next base: position 913 of record RFJD01000094.1, read on the forward strand.
CGGCACAACCAACAACCCAACCTTGCACCCTTTCCCGTGAAACCTGAACCACCCAACAACCGATCCGAGCGAGCCGCCGGATCCGCTGGATCCGACCGCCGCCGCAAGCGCTTACGGCCCACCGGGGGTTATCGCTCGCTGGCCAGCTTCCAGACGGCCACGCTCATCTACGATGCCACTTACTGGTTCTGCGAGAAGTTCCTCGATTCCCGCTCGCGGCTGGTGGATCAGATGGTCATGGCCGCGCGCAGCGGACGACAGAACATTGCCGAGGGAAACCGTTTCGGCGGTACGTCCTCCCAAACCGAGTTGCGCCTGATCGGCGCTGCGCGTTCGAGCCTCGAAGAGTTGCTCCTGGATTTCGAGGATTACCTTCGCCACCGCCACCTGAGCCAGTGGGCCCCGGACAGTCCTGAGGCCCGTGCCGTGCGCGAGGTGCCACAGCGGTGGCGTACTCAGCGAAAACCCACTGATCCGCCGGATCTGACCGACCTGACGGATCACCAAAGATGGGCCCTCTACAGCCCGTGGCTGGAGCACGAAGACCCCGCTGTCCGGGCGAACGCCATCATCTGCCTGATCCACCAGGCCAACTACCTCCTGGACCAGCAGATCGCCGCCCTCGAGCAGGCTTTTGTGGAAGAAGGCGGCTACTCCGAGCAACTCGCCACCGAACGCCTCGCGCGGCGGCAAACCCAGGCCCGGGGAAATCCGGCTGATCGCTCGGATCCGTCCGATCAGTCGGTTCAGCAGCCACAACCGCCCCGCTGCCCGCGCTGCGGTGCCCTCATGGCCCTGCGGACCGCCAAGACCGGCGCGCACGCCGGCCAACAATTCTGGGGCTGCACCGCCTATCCCGAATGCAAAGGCACTGTCGAGCTGTGAACGACGCTCCGCACCTTTTCATCTCCCTCGGCACTTCGCCGGCCATCGTGCCGGAGGCGGTCCTCTTGCCCGGCCAAGGCTTCGCCGCCGTGCACGTGCTCACCACCGAACGGCCGGAGGTCTCGCTGGTGCGCGCGTTCTTTCAGCAGCATGCGCCCGCGGTGGAGCTCACGATCACCCGCGTGGCGGATTTCGTGGACTTCACTTCCGAGGAAGATCACTTCCGCTTCGAGGAGGTGATGTATCGCTGGTTTCTGGACAGTCGAACGAAGCCGGACCAACGCTTCGTCTGCGTCTCGGGCGGGTTCAAGACCATGTCGGCCGCCATGCAAAGAGCGGCGGCCGTGCTCGGCGCGGCGGAGGTTTTCCACGTGCTGGCGGACGATTGCTGCACCGACCCATCCGGCAAACGCGTTCCGCCATCAACCATCGAGGAGATCCTGCAAGCCAAGAGGGACGGCCATCTCCACTGGATCCGGCTCGGTCCCGAATCCGGCTGGCCGCAATTCCACTCCGCCGACGCGACCCAATACCCGCTGCGCATCACCAAGCAGGAAGGTTGTGTCCGCTGGGCCACCGCTCCCGACCAACGCTTTCGCGAACACCTCCGCGAGATCGTTCAGCGTTCCCACCGCATCGCCAGCGCCTGGGACCGATTGCCCGAGCTGCCTTTCACCGAACTGGCCACCTGGAGCGAGCGTGAGTTGAGCTGGCTGCACGAACCGCTCGATCCGGACGCCAACGAAGACCGGCGCTGGGTGGCCGAGCTGCCCAAGATCGAATTGCACTGTCATCTCGGCGGCTTCGCCACCCACGGTGAACTGCTGCAGCAGGTCCGGGCTGCTGCCGAGCATCCGGAGCAACTGCCGCCACTCGAAGAACCACCGCCACCGCCGGGCTGGCCGCTGCCCGCACAACCCGTCACCCTCACCGACTACATGCGCCTCGGCGACGCCAACGGCAGCGCCCTGCTCAAAGACCCCGGCTGCTTGCGCAAACAATGCGAACTGCTTTACCGGCACCTGGTCGAGCAGAACGTGCTCTATGCCGAAATCCGCTGCTCGCCCGCCAACTACGCCACAGCGGAGCGTTCGCCCTGGCAAGTGCTCGAAATCATCCGCGACACCTTCCAACGCTGCATGGACGCAAGCGTGGCAGCAACCGCCTCGGTTGCTGAACCTGGCCCGGCAACCGCCTCGGTTGCCGGAGGTCCTCCGCCTGAGGACCAGACGGAGGCTTCCCGCCCGGTTGCCGGACCGCCAAACCCGTCTCCTGCCGCGCGCTGCTTCCGCCCTTTTCACAAGGATGCTCCTTACCATCAGACTTGGCGGGATCTTCCCCATCGCCACCAGACCGGCGCCACTGCTTTTGTGACCTTTCGCTTGAAAGACTCTCTGCCGGTGGCCCGATTGCGGGCCTGGCACAAAGAACACCAGGCATTTCTGAAAGCGCATCCCAAACCGTGGTCTGAAAGCACGTGGCGACAGTATCGGCGCCGTTTCCCCAGTCGTCTCGAAGATTGGCTGGACGAGGCACACGGGGCCTGTCTGCTCAAGCCACCCATGGCGGCCGCCGCCGTGGAGGCGACGCTTCGGCAATTCGACGGCACGCGCTACGTCCTCGATGAATATGTGATCATGCCCAATCACGTGCATGCCCTCCTCAAACCGCTGGCACCGCACACCCTCACCGACATCCTGCACTCGTGGAAGTCTTACACCGCGCACGCCATCAACCGGTTGCTGGGCCGCAAGGGCCAGCTTTGGGAGCATGAGTCGTTCGACCACCTGGTGCGGACGCGGGAGCAGCTCGAACGTTTGCGTCGATACATCCGGGAAAATCCGGCGAAAGCGGGTCTGAAAAGCGGATATCGTCTCGGAAAGGGCATTGGCTTGGTCTATGAAGAGGAACAGAAAAGCCCTCCCGCCGGCGTGGCAGCAACCGTGGCAGCAACCGTCCCGGTTGCTGAAGCTGGCCCGGCAACCGCCTCGGTTGCCGGAGCTGGCTCGGCACCAAGCCCGGGGCTTGGAGCCAGCTCCGCAACAAGCCAGAGGCTCGTTGCCACCTCTCCGTCAAGCGGGACGCTTGCGGCCACGCCGCCCTGCCACGTCAA
>RFJD01000502.1 GCA_003695015.1 Verrucomicrobiota bacterium
GGTGCGCGAGGCGTGGCGCCGGGCGAGGATCGGATTGGCCAGCCCGCGGGGATTGGTTCTGCCGGCGGCGCGGCTGGGACTGCCGGGCGCCCTGCAGAGCGCCATCTTCAGGCTCGAGGATCCGTGGGAAGGCCCGGACCTGCGCCGCAACCAAAGTTACGTCAAGGAACTCGCCGAGCTGACCGGCTACGACGGTCCCCTCGAAAACGGCCCCGCCTGGCTGGCCGCCCATGCCGCGGAGTTTCGATACGACCCTGCCACCGGCCGTTATCGGGGGGAGTGAAGTCCGAGCGGCAGGGCGGGGTGAAGTGGCGCGGTCACAGGGGTGGATCGGGGCATGGGCATCTCCGGGCCCGCCGGCTTCAGCGGGCTTCATTGCCGCTGGCGAGGCGGGTCCTGGCCCAGGCTTGGAGGGCGTCGATGGCCTCGATCAGCACGCCGGCGGAACCGCGGAACTTCCCGGAGCCGCGCGGTTGGTTGTCCACGGTCCACCACTCGTAAAAGCCGCCGTGTTGGAGCACCCGGTCGAGCATGGGTTGGAGTTCGCGCCAGGCGATGGCCGGGAAGCCGCGTTCGGCCAGTTGCCGGACCATGCGGGCGCCGAACCAGGTCCAGTCGCCGCCGTTCTGGTACGAGTAGGGTTTCATGGCGGGATTGAGGAAGAACCCGTCCGGGTAGGCGGGATAAAGGGTCAGGCCGATGGTGGCCGCGCCGCTCAAGCGGCAATTCGCCCGCATCTGGCCATAGACGGTGAGGATTTCCTCCGGGGTCAGGAGGCCGGCCTCGATGGCGACCGCCGTTCCGCCGTGATAGAAGATGCGCGATTCGTCGAAACCGGCCGGCCAGGGCGAGCCTTCGTCGAGGTAAAGGTGCGGGATGAACTGCTGCCGGCGCTCGTCCCAGAGATGGCGTCGGATGCGGCGGGCCAGTTCCGCCCGGCGTTGGCGCCAGCGCGCGGCGGTGGCGGGTTCTTCCGTTAGCACCGTTTCCACGAGGGCGTCGATGGCGGTGACCAGGAGGGCGTTGTCGTAGATGTCGATGGCGCGGTGGCTGTGTTCGTCCAGTTCGACGCCCCAGGAGTGTTCGGGTTGGACGTCGCCCCAGTCGGCGGTGGTGGCGCCCCAGATGAGGCCGTGTTGCGGGGAAAAACGGTGGGCGAAGAGGTAATCGAGGGCGTCCTCGAGCCGCTGGCGGACGGTGCGGCCGCGAACTTCCTCTGCGAGGAGCGAACGGTCGCCGGTCGTCCGGAGGTAACGGGCGACCGCCAGCACCAACGAACTTTCCTGGTCGGTTTCCACCGTGTTCTTGTGCGCGCGCAGGTCCGGTTGGGTGGGGGAGGTGCGGTACTTGTAGCCGACGTGGGCGCGGTCGGCCGGGACGTAGCCATCGACGATGTCGCCGTCGGGACCCTGGAAGTGGAAGAAGACCAGCAGAGCGTGGCGAATGGTGTCCCGCGGGGTGACCTCGAGGGCGGGGACGATGAAGGTGTTGAGGTCGCGGATCCACACCTCCGCGTAGCCGCTGCCGGCGTTGAGGCCGGAGCGGAGCAAATCGAGTCCCATGGCCCGGACCTTGGCGGGCCGGGGGTCGGCGAGGATGCGACGGGCGAGGGCGCGGGCGTCGTCGCTTGGCGGCGGGGCCGGCTCATCCGCCGCAAAGGCGAACGCGGCGGCGAGGAGGGAAGCCAGCGTCAGGATGGCGCCCGGGCGGCAGGGGGTGTGGAGTTTCATGGCGGAGTTGATGCCAGCTCCGGACCTCTGCGCCAAGCTTCAAAGCAGGCGGGCGCAGGGTGGGTTGGGGTGTGGGGGCGGAGGAGAGGCAGCAGTTCCCGCAGACGCCGGACAACGCCACTGAATTGGACCGGGTGGTGTTCATGGCGACGAGCCATGGATCGCCCTTTTCGGGGGCGGTGTCCAGCCTTCCGGATCGGTGCCGGCCCCGGGACGGTTGGCGCGGGGCTCGAGGTCCGATGCTTTCACCGCGTGGCGCGGACTTCGGCGGCGAGGACGGCGCGGTTTTTGGTGCGGGCGTTGCGGGTGGTGCGCAGGAGGACCGCCTCGGCGAAGCCGGCCCGACGGAATTCTTCGAGGAAGGTCACGCCTTCCCGGGCGCCGGCGATTCAGGCGAACCAGTTTTCGCGGTTGGCGGTCGCGGGCGCCGGGAGCGGTTCGCGCAGGATGAGTTCGGCGGCAAAGACCCGTCCGCCGGGCCGGACCACCCGGGCCAGTTCGCGGAAGATGGCCTCGCGCCAGGGGTTGAGGTTGAAGATGCCGTTGCAGAGGGCGACGTCCACTGAGCCGGTCTCGACCGGCATGGCTTCGGCGTCGGCCCGGCGGAATTCGACGTGGTTCACGCCAGCCTGGCGGGCGGCGGCTTCGGCGCGGCGGAGCATGGATTCGCTGAAGTCCAGGCCGATGACCCGTCCGCGGGGGCCGGTGCGGCGGGCGGCGATGAGGGAATCGAGTCCGGCGCCGCAGCCGACGTCCAGGACGGTGGCGCCTTCGGGGATGTCGGCAAGAACCGAGACATTCGAGACCCCAGTGAAGGCGTCCACCGCGTCGGCGGGCAGCTGGTCCAGCCATTCGGCCGGGTAGCCGAGGCTCAGGGCGAAGGCCCGGCCCACCGGGAAGGGGTGGTCGCCTTCCGGATGTTCCGCCGCTTCCGAGTATGCGTGGCAAACGGCCTGGCGCAGGACCTCGGGATCGTCCATGACGGCAAGTCTGGCCCGGGCCGGCGGGTGCAGCAAGCGTGTTGGCGAAGTGGCGCAGAAACGAGGAGCCCGATGCCGGGCCGGTCGCATGGCGGGGACGCGGCGCCGGCGGGCCTCGCCGGATCGCCGCCGGCCGCGGCATGGACACCGGCGAGCCCCGGCGGCTATGCTCGGCGGCATGGAAAAGCTGTGCACGGCATCGTTTCCCGCGTTGCGAATGCGGCGGTTGCGGCGAACCCCGGCCTTGCGGGCCATGGTGGCGGAAAACCGTCTCTGCCGGGAGCAACTGGTCCTGCCGTTGTTCGTCCGGCCCGGCCAGAAGGTCCGCCAACCGGTCGGCTCGATGCCCGGCGTGTTTCAACTTTCGCCCGATGAACTCGTCCGGGAGGCCGCCGCGGCCCACGAGGCCGGCGTGCCGGCGGTGTTGTTGTTCGGGATTCCCGAGCAAAAGGACGAGAAGGCCAGCGGCGCGTGGTCCGAGGACGGCATCGTCCAGCGGGCGGTGCGGCTGCTGAAGCGGGAGATTCCCTCGCTGCTGGTGATCACCGACGTCTGCCTCTGCGAGTACATGAGCCATGGGCATTGCGGGGTGGTGGTTCGGCAGGGACAGAACTACGCCATCGAGAACGACCCGACCCTGAAGCTGTTGGCCGACACGGCCCGCAGCCAGGCGGAAGCCGGGGCGGACATCGTGGCCCCGAGCGACATGATGGACGGTCGGGTGGCGGCCATTCGGGAGGCGCTGGACAAGGCCGGATTGGAGGAAGTGCCCATCATGTCCTACGCCGCCAAGTATGCCTCGGCCTTTTACGGGCCGTTCCGGGACGCCGCCGAATCGGCGCCCCATTTCGGGGACCGGCGCAGCTACCAGATGGACCCGGCCAACGCCGAGGAAGCCCTGCGCGAGGTGGCGTTGGACATCCAGGAAGGGGCGGACATCGTCATGGTCAAGCCGGCCCTGGCCTATCTGGACGTGATCCAGCGGGTGAAAACCACATTCGGTTATCCCACCGCGGCCTACGCCGTGAGCGGCGAATTCTCGATGATCCAGGCCGCGGCGGAGAAAGGCTGGCTGGACGAACGGGCGGTGACGCTGGAAAGCCTGCTGGCGATGCGGCGGGCGGGGGCGGACATCCTCATCACCTACAGCGCCGTCAAGGTGGCCCGCTGGCTGGCCGA
>RFJD01000095.1 GCA_003695015.1 Verrucomicrobiota bacterium
ACCGCATGGAAGTCATGCGAGCAGGCTTCCAGCAACAGGAACGCCGTCGCCGGTCCAACGATGGCCCCCAGCGTGTCCATCATCCGCTCGAACCCGAAGGCCCGCCCGTAGGTTTCCCGCGTCACCGCGGCGGCCAACAGCGCCTTGCGCACCGGCGTGCGGACGCCGCGGCCGAGCCACGCGACGGATCGCGCCGCCAGCACCTGCCAAGCGGCCGAAGTCAGCGCCAGGGCGGCGGTGCTGAGGCTGGTGACCAAGTAGCCGAGCACCGCAATCGGTTTCCGTCGGCGCAGCTTGTCCGTGTAGTACCCGGACCCCATCTTGGCGAAGCTGGACAGCCCGTCCGCCACGCCCTCGATGAGGCCCAGCCACGCCGCCGCCGCGCCCAGACTGGCCAGATAGGCCGGCAGCACGGCGGTGGCGATTTCGTGCGACCAATCACTGAACAACGACGCCAGCCCGATGCCCAACACCGTCCGGTTGAGCCACCGCACCCTGCCGGGCGCCGTTCTCGCCGCGGGAGCTTCTGATTCCATCGCGTTCATCGGTCCACCTGGCCCCTCCCTACCACCAAGGTCCGCGCCCGGGCAACAAGCCGTCACCTTGCGAACCGGCGGCCCATGGTCGAACCTCCCGCCAGCCATGTTCTCTGAATCGGAATGGAGCCGAAAAAGCATCGGCGACGTGGACGTCGTGTTCCACGAGGGCCTGTATCACCTCTTCTACCTGGTGTTGCCCACGCACGACTTCATCGCCCACGCCATCAGCGACAACGCCTTGAACTGGCGGCGCGTGGACAACGCGTTGTTCATCGGCGATCCCGGTAGTTGGGATGACCTGATGCTCTGGACGATGCACGTCTCGCCGGACCCCCACCAACCGGGCCGATGGCGGATGTTTTACACGGGACTCTCGCGACGGGACCAGGGGCGAAAACAACGCATCGGTCTGGCCGTGAGCGATGATCTGTTTCACTGGCGGAAGGCCCCCGTCCATTGGAGGGATCTGCGCGGGCGGAATGATCCGGAAAAGGTCAAACAGGCTCGCGCCCGGGCGGCGAGATCCGTGGCGAACAACATCAAAGCCCCGTTCGATGCGGAAAGCAGCTTTCCTCTGGAGCCTGACCCGCGATTTTACGAGGCCTCGCTGGATGGCGAGCGGGGTTGGATCAGTTTTCGGGATCCGTTTTACCACCGGGAGGGGGACCGGGGCTGGCTGGTGATGGCGGCGCGGGTGGGCTCGGGGCCGTTGATCCGGCGCGGCTGCGTGGGCTTCATGGAGGAGGTCGAGCCCAATCATTTCCGCGCCCTGCCTCCGCTGCACACGCCGATGCTCTACGACGACATCGAGGTGCCCAACCTCTTCCGGCTCGAGGAGGATTACTACCTGGTCGGCAGCCTGCGGGAGGACGCCAAGATCCGTTACTGGCATACGTCCGATCTCTCCCGGCCCTGGCGGAACTATTATGACAACGTCTTGTTGCCCCGGGGCAATTATGCGGCCCGGGTCTCCCGGGACGATCAGGGCATGTTGCTGTGGAACTTTTACACGAAGGAGGTGAACACCCGCACCCACAATCTCCTGCCCCCGCCGAAGCGTCTGCGGCGGGCCCCTGACGGCCAGTTGTGCGTTGGTACGTTCGAGGGGCTCGGCCGTCGCGCCCGGGAGTCGCTGGATGTGTGTTGCCTCCACACGTTGAAACAGGCGCGGCGGGAGACCTTCTGTCGCGTCGGTGACGGTTCGCTGCATCTGGTGAGTGAAGCGGGATTCCAGGGCTTCGTGTTCGACGAGGTGGTGGATTCGTTCCGGATGCGTTGCGGCTTGAAACTTACGGGTCTGGGCAAGTGCGGCATCCTGAGCCGCCTGGATCCGGAGTCGCATGACGGCTACTACCTCGCCCTGGACCTCATGAAAGGCGATGCCCAGCTCCGGGCGTGGCGAACCGGCCCGGTGGGATCGGGCGAGCAGATGATGCGATTCGAGGCGCTGCAGGAGGGGGCGTGGTTTACCGAGGAACCCGGGAACGTGCGGCTGCAATGGATCGCCTTTGGCAGCTACCTCGAACTGAGCATCAACGGCGAGATCGTGTTGTCGCTGGCGGACCAGACGTTTCGCTCCGGGCTGCTGGGTTTCTACGTCGAAACCGCGGCCTTGGAGATTCGGGACCTGGTGGTGGAATCCCTGGAACCGCCGACCCAGGCGGACGAGCACCTGGCCAAAGGCGGCTCGCTCGGTTCCGCAAGGAGGCCCATCCGGCCGGAAAGGCCCTGAGCCGGCGTCGGTGCCGGCGGTCGGGGCCTTCGGGAAGGAGACGCGGACAAGGTGGCCAATCGGGTGCGCAGGAACCGGCAGGGGGGCGAGGACGCGCGGGTTCTGCCGACTGGCGCGCGGCAGAAGGCGGAGCTACGCTGGGCGGTGCTTCCAAGTGATTGCCAATGCAGACCGAACCGAACGACGTGTCATGAAGCCGATGATGTTTTTCGCCGCCGTGATGGGCGGTGTGTTGCCAGGAGTGGTTTTCGGGGTCGTTACGATGGCCGGCCGGCAGCCGGCCGGTTCGCCGGCGGAGAGCGTGGCGGCGGCGGGCCCGGATTGGGTGGTCGTCCGGCCGCGGGAAACGCCGGCGGTGCTGCCGGCGGTCGGGGCCGGGTGGGAGACGTTTCATCACACCCGCGCGAATGATCCGAACCTGCCGGACTGGATTCCGTCCACGGTGGCTTATGCGCGGTGGGGTTGGAGGGTGTTCGAGCCGCGGCCGGGCGCCATCGACTTTGCGTTCCTCGACCGCGAGATCCGGCAGGCGCAGCAAGCCGGCCAGCAGCTCGCGTTTCGGGTCATGTGTTGTTCCAGTTCGCCCGGCCGGCCGTATCACCCGGATTGGCTGGAAGAGGTGGGCGGGCGCGTCGTGTCCTGTCGCTACGGCTCGGTGAGCGGCCTGAAACTGCCGGACTTGGACGACCCGGTCGTGCTCGAACGGCATCTGGATTTCATCCGCCGCTTGGGCGCGCGGTATGACGGCCATCCGGGCATTGCGCATGTGGACTTGGGTTCGGTGGGGTGGTGGGGCGAATGGCACATGAGTCGGGCCGAGGGGTTGGGCATGCCGAAGCCGGAGACGCAGCGACGCATCGTGGAGACCTACTTGCAGGCGTTTCGCCGGACGCCGCTGCTGATGTTGATCGGCGGGGGCGACATGCTGCGATACGCGCTGGAAAAGGGCACGGGGTGGCGGGCGGATTGTCTGGGGGACTTGGGCGGCTTTTCCCGCAACTGGTGCCACATGCGGCACTTCTACATCCCGGCTTTGGAGAAGGCTGACGGGCTGAGCGCTTGGAAACGGGCTCCGGTGGCGTTCGAGACCTGCTGGGACATGCGCAAATGGGTCAACGAAGGGTGGCCGCTGCGTTACATCTTCAACTACGCCCTGGCGATGCACGCGTCCGTGTTGAACAACAAATCCGCCCCGCTGCCGCCGGGCGAGGAGGTGCGGGCCGAGTTGCGGCGGTTTCTCCGGCGGTTGGGGCCTCGCTTCGTCTTGGAGCGGCTCGCGCATCCATCCGCGGCCCGGCCGGGCGCCCTCTGGCCGGTGCAATCCTTCTGGCGGAACGTGGGGTCGGCGCCGTGTTACCGGCCGATCCGCCTGGCTTGGCGGCTGACCGATGCCGCCGGCCGCCGGCATCTGTTGCCGAGTCGGGCCGAAGTGCGTCAGTGGATGCCCGGCGAGGTGGACGTCACGACTCCGGAGTTTCTGGAAAACCCGCCGGATTTGCCGCCGGGACCGCGGGTGAGCGTGCAGGATCGCCTGAGGCTGCCGGCGGATCTGGCCTCAGGCCCCTGCCGCATCGAGGCGGGCTTCATCGATCCGACGACCCGGCGCGTGTTGATTCGGGCGGCGGTGGAAGGTCCGGAGCAGGAGGGCTGGGTTGCCGTCAGCCGCGTGGAAATCCGCTGACCGGCGGCGGTTGGCAACGGTGTTCGCGAAAAAGGAGGGCCTTCAGCGCCCTGAAAACCCGAACTGGTGGGGGGCGGGACGAGGACGCCATCGGCGTGCCGGGCAAAGGGTGGGTCGGGCAGTTGGCCCGCGCCGGCGGGGTTGGGTGACTGCTGCCGGTCGCGGGAGGCGGCCCGGGGCCGAGGCTCTTGTCGTGGGCGGCTTCCATTCCTCGAAACGGCGTGAGTGACCGCGGACGGCCTCCCGGGTGAGGTTGGCATGCATCCTTTGACCTTTGCCGCGGCTGGCCTATGCTGGGGGCATGCCTGATGGAGAAGCGATGTTGCGGCTGGCGGGCGTGACCAAGCGCTATCCCGGCCCGGCCGGCGCGGAGAATCCGCCCGTGTTGCGCGGGTTGAATCTCGAGGTGGCGGCGGGGGAAAGCGTCGCCATCGTCGGGCCCTCCGGTTGCGGCAAGACCACGCTGTTGAACTGCATCGGCACCCTGGACCGCCCGGACGAGGGCCAAATCCTGCTGGACGGCCGGGACCTCACGGCCCTCAAGCCGGCCGAGCTGGCGGAGATTCGCAATCGCGAAATCGGCTTCGTCTTCCAACTCCATCACCTGCTGCCCCAGTTGACCGTGTGGGAAAACGTCCTGCTGCCCACACTGGCCTGCCGCAACGAGGTCGTCCGCGACGGCGCCGAGGAACGGGCCCGGCGGTTGCTGAAACGGGTCGGGTTGGATCACCGGTTGGACTACCGGCCCGGCCGGCTTTCGGGCGGCGAACGTCAGCGGGCCGCCGTGGTCCGGGCCCTGATCAACGAGCCGCGGCTGTTGCTGGCGGACGAACCGACCGGCGCCTTGGACCGCGCCTCCGCCGGCGAACTGACCCGGCTCTTGGTGGAATTGAACCGCGAGATGGGCGTCACCCTCATCGTCGTGACCCACTCCCTGGAACTGGCCCGCCAGATGGGACGGGTGCTGGCCTTGCGGGATGGCGTCCTGGAACCGGCGGATTTGCAGCCATGAACGGGTGGCGACTGGCCTGGCGCGGGGCGGTTCATTACGCGCGATCCCACTTTGGCACGCTGCTGGGCGCGGCGGCGGCGGCCACCGTCCTGGTTGGCGCGCTGGTCGTGGGCGACTCGGTCCGGGGCACGTTGCGCCAACTGGCGCGCGAACGGATCGGCGACGTCGAGGCCGCGGTCGCCACCGGTGACCGGCTTTTTCAAGCCAATCTGGATCGGCGCCTGCAGGCCCTGCTGAGCGTGCCCGGCGCGGCGCGACCGGGCCAAATCCCGGTCGTCTCCGCCCTTGCGCTTCCGGCGGTGGCGGTGGCCCCGGACGCCCAGGCCCGGGCCAACCGCGTCCGGCTCCACGGCGTCACGCCCGCCTTCTGGGGGCTCGCCCCGGGAGACGCCGGCTCCCCGCCGTTGCCGCCCGATGGCGTGGTGCTCAACGAAGCCCTCGCCCGCCAGCTCCGCGTCGGCGTCGGGCAGGAGGTGCTTTTCCGCATTTCGAAGCCGGCCGCCCTTTCGCGCGATGCGCCATTGACGCCGACCGAGGACGCCACAGTGGCCTGGCGGCTGAAGGTCTCGGCCATCGTGGGCCCGGACCAGTTTGGCAACTTCAGCCTGCAGGCCGGCCAGACGGCGCCGTTCAACGCCTTCGTCTCGCTCGAGGAACTCCAGAAGCGCGTCGAGGCCCCGGGCCGGGCCAACCTCCTGCTGGTGGCCCGCCCGCCGGAGGTCACCAACGCGGTCTATGTCGCCGCGGCGGCGGGCGGCAACCTCACCTACGCCGACCGGGTGCGCATGACCCTGCGCCGGGTGTTTCAACTGGCGGACGCCCAGTTCGAATGGCGGCTGGTTCCGGAGGCCGGCGCGCTCGAACTCCGCACGCCGCGGGTGTTTCTCGATGAGGTCGTGGGCGAGATGGTGCTCGGCTCGGTCCGGTCCGCCGGAACCAACGTGGCCGCCACCCAGTTCCGGCGGGTGTTGGCGGGCCTGCGGCCGGTCGGCATCCTCACCTACTTCGTCAACGAAATCCGCCATGGCGACCGCGCCACGCCCTACTCGATGGTCACCGCCGCCGCGCCGCCCCTCACGCCGTACGACCTGCGTGAGGACGAAATCCTGCTGACCGACTGGCTGGCCGACGATCTTGGCGCCCGACCGGGCGACGAAGTCCGGCTCCGTTACTACGTGCTCGGTCCCGACCGCCGCTTGGTCGAGACCAACGCCGCCTTCCGCGTCCGGGCCATCCTGCCCATGACCGCGCCGCAACTGGACCGGCAGCTCATGCCGGATTTCCCGGGGATGACCGAGGCCGCCAATTGCCGGGATTGGGACACCGGCCTGCCCATCGACGTGGCCGCCATTCGGGACAAGGACGAGGAGTACTGGGACCGGTACCGCGGCACGCCCAAGGCGCTGATCTCGCTGGCGGCGGGGCGCCGGTTGTGGGC
>RFJD01000096.1 GCA_003695015.1 Verrucomicrobiota bacterium
CCGTACGATTACAAGGACGGCCTGGTCTATGTGGACAAGCGGCTCGACGGCGGCGCGGTCCGGGACTCGAAGATGCTCTGGGCGCTGGGCCATTTTGCGCGATTCATCCGGCCGGGCGCCCGGCGCATCGGGGTCCTTGCCCCGCCGGAAGCGCCGGATCCGGCCCGCGAACACGACGCTCCGCTGGTGTCGGCGTGGGTCGGTGCGGACGGCCGGTCGCTGGTGGCGGTGGGCATCAACCCGGCGCAGCGTCCGCTGAGTTTGAAGCTGGTTTTGGCGGACGGGACACGGCGCCGGTTCCGCAGTTTTCTGACCACGCCCGAGCCCGGGAAGAACCTGGCCCCCGGACCGGCGTTGGAAACCGGCGTCCCATGGACGCTGCCGCCGCGGAGCATGGCCACCTGGGTTGGCGAATCGGATTGAAAACGGTCGGGGGATCGGGCCCGGCGTACGGCGAAGGCTCCGGGCGACGGCGGCGGCTTTCGGCTTGATTCCGGCCCCGGCCTTCCCGTTCGCTCGACGCGCCCGCCGGTTGCCGGCGGGGACCGGACCATGCAGACGCCTCTCCATCAACCGCAACGAAAGGCCGTCCCATGAGCGCCGCACGCCGGCGGGTCATCGGATTGGCACTGGGCAGCGGCTCGGCGCGGGGTTGGGCCCATCTGGGCGTGATCCGGGCGCTCGAGGAGGCCGGGATCCGACCCGACCTGGTCTGCGGCACCTCGATCGGCGCGCTGGTGGGGGCTGCTTGCGCCGCGGGCGAACTGCGGCGTCTGGAGCAATGGGCGTTGGGGCTCGGGCTCCGCGATCTGGTGAGCCTGATGGACTTCCGTTTCGGCAACGGCCTGCTCAAGGGGGACCGGCTGATGGAAGTTCTCCGGGGCCACTTTCAGGATCGGCCCATCGAGGAATTGCCGATGCCGTTTGGGGCCGTGGCCACCTCCCTGCGCACCGGGGCCGAGGTGTGGTTGCGGGAAGGCTCGACCCTCGAGGCGGTGCGGGCTTCGATCGCCCTGCCCGGCCTGTTCACGCCGGTCCGGCGCGAGGGCGCGATCCTCGTGGACGGCGGCCTGGTGAATCCGGTGCCGGTTTCCCTGGCCCGGGCGATGGGAGCGGAAGTGGTGATCGCCGTGGATCTGGGGGCGGACGCGTTGGGACGGTTGCAGCGGCCGCCTCCCGCGCTTCAGGTGCCGGCCGGCGAGGTCGGGGAATGGCTCCGCAAACTCCAGGAGAAACTCGGCTCGCTCGTTGCCGGCGACAACCCGGAGGAAGCCCGCATGCCGTCGCTCCTGGACGTGCTCAGCGCCAGCATCAACATCATGCAGGTGCGCATCAGCCGCAGCCGCCTGGCGGGCGATCCGCCCGATCTGCTCATCGCGCCGCGGCTGGCGCACTTTGGGCTGCTGGATTTTCACCGGGCGGCCGAGGCCATCGAGGAAGGCCGGCGTGCCGTCGAAAGGGTGGCGTCCCTCCTGCCGGCCCTGCGCCATCCCGGCGCCTGAATGCGAGGAGTCCGCCGCGGACCCGGGGCTGCTTCGTCTCGGTGGGCCAAAGTCCCGAACCTCTGCCCCCACCACCTCGGGTCGCCGGCCGCCGGGCCGGCGGGTTTTCTTGGAATGCTCCTGTGTCGCCCCTTCAGGGCTCACCGTTGCGTTGGCCGATTCAAACCCCGGGCGTTGCCCGGGGCTGGGTTTGGTCCGCCCCTTCGGGGCTCCGTTTGTCCTCCTTTTGCATCCTCGGGCCGTTGCGTTAGGCAAAACGGCCTTTCCACCACCAAGAACACCAAGGACACCAAACCGGATAGGGCAACCGGACATCCCCCAACCTCGCGAACGCCTTTGTGTCTTTGTGTCCTTTGTGGTGAATTCTCGGTGCCAGATCCGCATTGTTCCCATCCCACCGCCGAGCTACCTGCGTCGGCAATACCCGCCGGTGGTTCTTGGCCAACATGCTGCGGTTGAGCCCCCCTGCGACAACTCCCGGTCCACGCACCACAGCCCCACCAGGTTGTCACCGAGCTACTCGCCGAAAAGTCGCTCGCTCCGCACGCTGTAGAAGCCCTCCGCAGCCGCCCCTGCACGCGTTGCTCCGGCGGGATGCTGCGCCGGCCGGTCTGCCCATAGAGTTGGTCCAAGAGGTGCGAGGGCTTTTGGAGCGCCTGACCCACTCGTTGCTTGATGCTGCGAAGGGTATGGTTGGCGGAGATGGTGAGGTTCAGGACGGCCAGCAACTCCACCTGTCACTGCGGTGGGGCTCGCGAAGCGAGCGCATCTCATTCACACCCACCGCCCCCGCACCAGCAGCTTCTCCAGAGCGGGACAGTCCTGCTTGTTTACGCTTGGCTTTCACTGCCCGCTCTACGGTGTCGTAGCCAACGCTATCGCGATTCCAAGCGTTTGAGAACCTCGCTGGATTCGGTGCGCAAGATCAGGTGCTGGGAATTCAACCTGTCCGTGATGGGCGCGCTGGTCAACACCTTGCCTCCGCATAGTAGCAGCAGGTTCTTGCCAACAGCGCTCTTCGTCATTCGCCCCAAGGAGGCGGCCGTCTCGGCATCCAACGTGATCAGGATCTCGATGCTCTTCCCTTTGCGTTGCGCACTGACTTTCGCCGTGCACTCCAAGCGTGGGATGTTCTCCTCCTCGCGTAACCGCTGCAGTTGCTCGGGGGAGAGATCTTCGCTGCCAGATAGCTCCGGGGCTTCGAGCACGAACAATTCCAGCTTTTTCTTTCCGAACGACCGCATGCCCGAAGTCGATCCCAAGGGTGGCAGGATGTACGAATAATCGGGCGCCCACTGCTCCACGGTTCCATTCCGCAAGTACACCGCGTACCCCTCGTGCCACTGCCCATCCCGTTCCGTCGCCACGGGCGTTTCGAACCAGAACAGTGCCATGGTGACATTCGAGCCCATCGTGGTCGCCATGGAGGGCGGACCAACCGTGTTCGTAAGTTCGTGCCAGGTCATGCCCTCATGAACAAGCTGGCCCCACTCTTCCTCCGTGTAGGTTCTTGGCAGATGCGGTGGCTGATCCGAAGGACTGCGGGGCTCATTACATCCGACGCAGCACACGATGGCCGCGCACAGCAGCGTATGTACATCGAGGCGGCTCATACGTCTTTCCTTTTCCAGAGGCCTGAATGCCACTTGCTACCGGATCATTGAGACGGACCGTGACATGGGATGTTGAGTTTCACGCGCATCATACTGGCAGTCTCAGAGACATTACCCTGCCCGCCCGGCGGCGCGTTTCCCGGTGGTATGCGAATTCGTAAAGGCCGCCGGCGGCGGAATGTGGGAAGCCCAGCCGGCAACTGCAGCGAAGTCCGTGATCCGTCGTCGGCAGTCCATGGTCGGCGATGGTCCCGGGGCTCAGATCGGTGTGAGCGGAGGCATCCGGAGAAGCTGTGGGTTCACAAGCGCCGTCGGGCGGCAACGCGGGAAAGCGGCCCTGGCACAGACACGGCCGGTTCCGGATGGGGCTGGCGAATGATCCGCAGGTTCGGCTCCGTATCGAGAACCTCCCAAAGGAACCACGGCACCGCCCTCCCCGTGGAGGGGGCATTGACCTCCGCCTTCGCGGATTCATGGACTCGCCAAAGCGCATCCGACAATCTCGGCACTTCTGATGTGATTGACGCGCAGCATCCTCCTCCTCCAGACCCGGCAGATCAACGCGAAAAGCTGACGCGGGGCTTGGACCGGGCTGCTTCCTGCCCTGTCGCCGGCCGAACCCCGTTGGCGCTTGGTGCGTATTCACCACCAAGACACCAAGGACACCAAGGACACCAAACCGGATAGGGCAACCGGACATCCCCCAACTTCGCGAACGCCTTTGTGTCTTTGTGTCCTTTGTGTTCTTTGTGGTTCATCCTGACTCCACCGACCGGAGCCGTCCGTCCGGCCTGCCGGCGGACCGCCCGCACCGCCCCGGGCTTCCGCCGGAATCCTCCCCGGCGGACGTTGGTGCGCCCCGTCACGACCACACTCCCAAAAACCCTCGCCCGCCAATCCGTGACTCTTTCGTCCAAATCAACACCTTGGCGTCTTTGCGTTCCTGTGTTCCCCAATTCAGAAGGTCCAGCGCCGTAGGCGTGCCACCAACCCCAGCCCGGGGCAACGCCCCGGACCGGCCGCCAGCATCCGCATCCCCGCCCAGCCCTGAAAGGGCGGGGCAAAGTCCGGAACCACCGAGACACGCGACCTTGGGTCGCCGACTTCGGGGGCTGGCGGGTTCCCCTCGATTGCTCCTGTGCCGCCCCTTCAGGGCTGACCATTGGGTTGGCTCCTTTGAACCCCGGGCGTTGCCCGGGGCTGCGTTTCGTCCGCCCCTTCGGGGCTCCGTTTGTCCTCCTTTTGCATCCTCGGGCCGTTGCGCCAGGCAAAACGGCCTTTCCACCACCAAGAACACGAAGGACACCAAGGCGGAACGGGCGGGGCGTTTCGTGGGCGGGGGGCCGGAGGCGGCCAAGAGCCACCAAAGTGAAGAAAGCCGTTCTCCACGATCGTCCCAAGGGCCCACGGTTGCGCCGATCCGCATCCGGCCGCGTGGGGCATGGTCCCGACACTCGGGGGACCGGGTTTGGCCCTTTCGCCAAGAATCCATCCCCACAGCTTCTTACCCTCCCAAATGAAGTGGCCTTGGCCACGGGCCGTTCGGAGGAGGTTTCAGGCTTGACTCCGGCCGTTCGTGACGGCTGACTGGTGTTCAGTTCAATCCACGTCAACCCGAAACCTGTCCGAGCGATGAAACCTGCGTTTTCGTGCAATGATGGTCCGGCCAGGGCCGGTTTTACCCGGGCGGACCTGGTGGCGGCGCTGGCCGTGGCGGCGCTGTTGGCCGTGGTGACCAAACCGGTGTGGGCCGGATTCAACGGCGCCCGCATCCTGGGCTGCCGTGACAACCTTCGGCGATTGCAGTCGGCCTGGCTCATGTACGCCCACGACAACGAAGGCCGGCTCATCGGGAGCTATTCGGACGCTTCCGGAACCCCCTCCGAGAGGCACTTGGTGAATCCGGCTTGGGTGTCGGGATGGCTGGACTGGGAGACTTCCCCGGCCAACACCAACGTGCTCCTGCTGACCACGCCTCGCTACGCCCCGCTCTGGCCCTACCTCCAGCCCGATCCGGCCGTGTACAAGTGTCCCGCCGACGAGTACGTCTCCCCCATCCAAGTCCGGTGGGGGTGGACCAGCCGGGTCCGTTCCTACTCCGCCAATGCGTTCATGGGGAAGAGTGCCGGCTACGTGCCGTACGAGAAGGGGCGGCGGTTGTACCACCGGTTGGGCGACTTCGCCCGCAAGCCGCCGGCGGAGTTGTACGTTTTCCTCGAGGAACACCCGGACAGCATTTTCGGGGGCGGTTTCGTGCCGCCCGACAGCACCCGGAACAAGTGGGTCGGCATCCCCTCCTCGCTGCATGCCGGTTCGGCGAACTTCAGCTTCGTTGACGGCCACGTCGAACAACGCGTCTGGGAGAACCCGGCCATCGTCCAGCCGGTCATGTACCTCTACAACGTCAACCAGCCCGGCACGCTGGAGGATCCCGATTTCCGCTGGGTCTGGGAACGAACCAGTGAACCGGAATGAGCCGCCTTTGTCTGTCCACCCAGTCAACCCGACCGGAGGTTCCCATGCAGAAGTCGATTCTCCCCCTGCTGTGCGCGACGGGTCTGCTGGCGGGCGCCTCGCTGGCCGCCGCCGTTTCCCCGCCGCAACTCCAGTCGCCCCGCCCCACCCCCGCCTGGGAGGCCGAACCGCGCCCAACCGGCCTGAACATCGAGGCCGTGGACGACACCGGCCGGCAGTTGCTCCTGACGGTGGAGAGCGATCTGTTGGCGCCGGACGACGCGAACCAGAGTTCCGACGTGGTCTTGTGGGATCGCGGTTCCGGCCGAATCGAGTTGCTCAGCCGCAGCGTCGTCACCGGCCGCGCCGGCAACGGCCCCTCGCTGGGTGTCGGTTTCCTGGGCAACACCAACCGGGTGGCGTTTCTGAGCCGGGCGGACGACCTGGTCCCCGGCGACGCCAACCGTGCCTGGGACCTGTTCGTGCTGGACCGCACGAACGGCTCGCTGGAGCGGCTGGTCGTTTTCCCCGACCAGGACATCGGCGTCAGCCCACTCGAGAAACCGCTGGTGTCGATGGACGGCCGGCGGATTCTGTTCCTGGCGGCCCGGACCAACTACAACGGCGTGGACGGTTTCAATGAGAAGAACCTGTTCGTGGCGGACTTGGCGGACAGTTCGATCCGGCTGGCCAGCACGTTCGCGCCGTTGCTCGGGTTCACCGGCCAACCTTTGACCGGGTACGTCTTCCATCAAATCAGTGAAATCGTGTTCTCCGCGGACGGAAGCGCCGTCGGCTTTTGGATGAGAGCCGCCAAGCCGTACACGTACGGAAAGATCATCGATCGATACATCCGCTCGATGGAGGGCGGGGAACCGCGTGCGTTGACGACGACGCTTCAGAGGACCACCAACGAGCTGGGGGTGGTGATGTTCGCCAATGGAGGGCCTTTGGATTTCTCCAGCGACGGCTCTCTGGCCGCTTTTGTGGCCACCATGCGGATCGACACGGGCGGCGGCGTGCCGAGGGAGGCCAGCTCTTGGGTCGTCTTGCTTCATCTGGCCGACGGTTCCTACGAGATGCTCCCATCCAACGGCTTTCAGAACGATCAATTCATCCCGGAACTGTGGGTGCGACCGCGGTTCAGCCTCGACGGGACTGCCTTGGTTTACTGCCTGCCGGCCTTCACCAATACCTACAACATGTCCATTTCGCGCGGCCCCGCCGGTCCGCCCGCGGTCTGGCATGTCCTGCTGGCGGACAAGACTCCCCGGCTGGTCAGCACCGCCTACGACACCGGCGAGCCGGTGGCCGAGCCCTGTGTCCTGCCGCAAATCAGCGCCGACGGCGCCAGCGTCCTCTACTTCAGCCGCGCCACCAACCTGGTGGAAGGCGCCGCGACGCCCCGGTGGCGGTTGTATCTCTGGGACGCCGGCAGCGGCCTCAACCGCGTCTTGCAGGAACTTCCCGAACCGCTCCCGGAGAACATCGAGCGTTTCGTGCCGGTCCTCAGTCCCAACGGCCGGTGGGCGGCCTGGCCGGTTCCAACCGGGCCCGGCCAGCCTCCGCAAATCGCGATCGCCAGCCTGCCGGAAGGGACGGTCGAGCGCCTCACTCTGGCGCCGCGCCAGAGTTCCAGTCTCACCGGCCCGGGCCCGATCCTGCTCGGCCCGCGCAGCGTGAACGAGGACGGTTCGTTCGTCGTCTTTGCCGCGCCCACCGCTGAGCCGCCCCGGACGCTGCAGGCGTGGCGGTTGGACATCCGGACCGGCGAACGGCTCCTGCTGAGCCGCGCCTTTGACGGCTCGCCCGCCGCCGGCAACTGCCAGACGCCGCAAATCAGCGCCGACGGTTCGCGGGTCTTGTTCTCCGCCCTGGCGGACAACCTCCCCGGCGCGGCGGACGCAACCAACCGCCTCCTCTACCTGGCCGACGTGGCTGCCGGCTCATTGTCCGCCGTGGCCGCCCTGCCGCCCAACGATCCCAATTGGGAACAATTGCGCCTGCCTCTCCCGGCGGATCGTTTCACGCTCAGCCGGGACGGTTCTCTGGTCGTGGTCACCGACCTGACCAACGCCGTCCCGTTCGCCGAAACCCTCGGCGGCCAAGCCCTCCTGCACCTGCCCCGCGAAACCGATCCCAAGGAACGCGCCTTGTCCGACGACGGCGCCGTGGCGGCTTGGTTGAACTCCGCCTCGAACAACGTCCTCGTCCTGGATGTCGCCGCCATGCTCGCCGGCGACGGTTCCCCGGTCGTGCTGGGTCAGTGGGACGTGCCCGAGGACGCGGCCACCTTCGCCCTCAGCGGCAACGGCCGGCGGTTGGCCGTCGAGCGCGCGGTGGGCGAAAGCGGACGCGAACTGGCCGTGGTGGATGTGACCACGGGCGAGACGCTCTGGACCGCCGATCTGACCGGCCGCCGGATCGTGCAGGCGGCCCTTGACGCGGCCGGAACCCGGCTGGCGTGGATCGAGCGCGAAACCGAGCTGCTGCACGGACCCAAGCAGGTTTGGGCCGCGGCCATTCCGGACGGCGAACCCTGGCTGGTGAGCGCCGGACCCGACGGCGCCACGCCGGCCAACGAGGATTGCGTCTCGCTGCGGCTCAGCCGCGACGGGCGGCATCTGGCGTTCGTTTCCCGGGCCGACAATCTCGTGCCCGACGACGCCAACCGCGCCTCGGACGTCTTCCTGGTCGAGTGGGAAGGCCGCCGGATGCTCCGCGTCAGCCAACGGGCCGACGGCGGGCCGGCCGATGGCTGGTCCGGCAGCCCGGTCTTCAGCGGCGACGGCCGCCGGTTGTTCTTCCTGAGCATGGCCTCGAACCTCGCGGTCAACGACTTCAACCAAGCCGCCGACCTGTTCGAGGTCGAGCTCCTCCCGGGCGGCGTGCTGGCGGTGCTGCAACGCAACCTCGCCACCGGCCGGCTCCGGTTGTTGTGGAACGGCAAGCCCGGCCGGACCTACCGCATCGAGTTCACGCCGGACCTGACGGGCGCCTGGCAGGCGCTGGACGTCACGCCGGGACCGGACTTCTCGGTCGAGCTGGACGCGGCGGGACCGCACGGCTTCTTCCGGGTGGTCGAGGAGCCTTGATCGACGGCCAATCCCGCTGGCCAACCCGGGCCGGCGGCGGCGGCCGGTCCGGGTTTCGCCGTTGTCCGCGCGGCCGGCTTGCCGCAGCATCCGGACCATGGATGTGCTGAAACGGGCGCGTCAGGTTTTCGACATTGAGATCCGCGGACTCAAGGCCGTCCGCGACCAGTTGGACGAGCGGTTCTGCCAGGCGGTGGAATGGGTCGTCGAGACGCTGGCCCGGCGCAACAAGCTCATCGTGGCCGGCATCGGCAAGTCCGGCCACATCGGCCGCAAGATGGCCGCCACGCTCACCAGCACCGGCTCGACCTGCGTGGTGCTGGACAGCGTGGACGCGTTGCACGGCGACCTGGGGTTGGTGAACGACGGCGACCTCGTCTTTCTGTTGAGCTACTCCGGCGAGTCGGAGGAGTTGTTGAACCTGGTTCCCGCCCTCAAACGCCATGCGGTGCGGCTGGTGGCCATCACCGGCTCGGCCCACTCCAGCCTGGCCAAGCTTTGCGACCTGACGCTCAACGCCCGCGTGCCGCGCGAGGCCTGCCCGTTCAACCTGGCCCCGACCGCCAGCACCACCGCCATGCTGGCGTTGGGCGACGCCTTGGCCATGACCGTCTTGGAAGCCCGCGGCTTCCGCAAAGAGGACTTTGCGCGCTACCACCCCTCCGGCGCCATCGGCCGCGCCCTGCTCCTCAAGGTGCGCGACGTCATGCGCGCCGGCGAACGCAACCCGGTCGCCCCCCAGACGCTCACCGTGCGCGAGGCGCTCCTGGTCATGACCCGCGCCCGATCCGGTTGCGTCAGCGTGGTCAACGCCCGCGGCAAGCTGGTGGGCATCTTCACCGACGGCGATTTCCGCCGGCACATGGCGGAGGACGACCACGTGTTGGAGCGGCCGTTGTCGAAGGTCATGACCCGCCGCCCGGTGGCCATCCGGGAAGACGCACTCGCGGTCGAGGCGCTCCGGGTGTTCAACGAACGGCGCATCGACGACTTGATCGTGGTCAACGCCGCCCGCGAACCGGTCGGCGTCCTGGACTCCCAGGATCTCCCGCGCCTCAAGCTCATGTAGCCCTCCCACCGGCCGGCCCCCGCCCATCCGGCGGCTCGCATCCCGGTCTCGTCCGTGAAGGGCCGGCGTCTTATCCTGCAACCGGAATCGATGATGAGCCACGAGTGGTCCACAGCTTTCGAGAGTCGCCGGTTGGAGGCCACCCTCACCAAGGAGGTGCGGCTTCGCTACCTCTTGGCCATGCCGGCCGAGGAAGAGGCGGAAGCGGCTGAAAACGGTCGCTGGCCCTTGGTGCTCTTCCTTCACGGCGCCGGGGAACGTGGCGACGACCTCGAGCTGGTGACCAAACACGGCCCGCCCCGGCTGGTGTGCGAGGGCCGGCGCTTCCCGTTCTTCCTGGTGGCGCCCCAATGCCCTGGCGGCGAGGTGTGGTCGGCGGACGCCCTGCTGACCCTGTTGGACGAAGTGCTCAAACGGCATCCAATCGATCCGGGCCGGGTGTACCTTACGGGGTTGAGCATGGGGGGCTATGGCACTTGGAGTCTGGGGCTGAAACATCCGGAGCGGTTCGCCGCCATCGTGCCGATCTGCGGCGGCGGCAACACGATCGACCTCCTCTTGGCGAAGGAGAAACAAGCCGAGGCCCTCTGCTCGCTGGGGATCTGGGCTTTCCACGGCGCCAAAGACCCGGTCGTGCCGGTCGAGGAATCCCGCCGGATGGTCGAGGCCTTGCGGCGGTTCGGTTGTCGGGAGGTCGAGCTGACGGTCTATCCGGAAGCGGAGCACGATTCCTGGACCCAGACCTACGCGAACGACGACCTCTATGAATGGCTCCTGATGCACCGACGCGGGTGAACGGCGGCCGGCGCGGCGGGAAAGCCGGAGAGCCAACGGCAGTCAGGATGGCGGCGCCACAACCCGCGCGCGACGAGGTCCCCCTTCAACCCATCACGGATCGCCCCATCACTCCGTC
>RFJD01000503.1 GCA_003695015.1 Verrucomicrobiota bacterium
ATGAAATCGGTCCGACCGCACGACGGCACTCAGGGTGTGGTCAGAAATATCATAACGAAAGATGCCCGTGTACTCATCTTCCCAACCGGCTGCCTTGGCCGTGAAGATCACGCTTCCTTGGTCGCTGATTTGGACGTGGCCAAAAACACCATGGTAGCCTCGCGCGAACGTATATCCGAGGCTGTCCGGCACGTCCATGCCCTGATATGCGATCAAGGAAGGCGCCACGCCTGCCGCCCGCCCGCAGTTGACGACTCCAACGAGCGGGATGCCTGCGGCCCACAGAAGGGACAAGAGCCGGCCGCGCTCGACGAACTGAAACAAAGAACCGTGCAACATTTTGTGAAACCTGGAATGGACTTCACCCAAGGAAAGCGCTTCCACGGGAGGAGGCCGGTGAATCTGATTTGTCGAGCCTGTAACATACTGCGGCAAATGAGTCAAGCAGGAACGGGAAATTGTAATGGGACGCGTGATCACACCCTTTGGCCACACCAAGTTCTTGGCCACGGCGGTTCGAAGTGACGGCCATTTCCCCGCTGGGCAAGGCGAGGATTCAAGGGTCTGTTGGCCGTTGCCTCCCCAAGCAAACGCGTGAGTAACGAGGAACTCACCGTCGCGACCGAGAGCGAACACGATGTAAAAAACCAGCTGAAAACATTGACTGTTATATGGTCAACAGATGAACCTGCGGTTGGCCTGTGACTGACCCACGGAGTGTTGGATGGGTTCCGGGAGGGGATTCGAGACCCGCCGAAGAATCCCCAAACGCGGTTGCCGAGGACCGAAGCAGGGCAAGGCTCCGGTTGGCATCTTCCGCCTGCTGGAAACGGGCACCATAGTAAAGGACATGCCTCGGCGATTCGCTGCCAACAGCCCCGTGCATCGGGGTTATCCAGCGCCGAGTGCGTGAGGGTGTTGTCGGGCAAGTTCTGGAAGCCGCGGGCCGTGTGGTCGCGGGACGCGAAGGCCATCGGCACTGTTGGTGGTTCCTCGACACGGTCTCTTTCCCGGCCCGGGGCAGCGGTGACGGAGTGGGCCGCACCAAGGCGGGCAAGGGAGTCAAGATCCTGATCGCGGTGGATGCGCGGGGCCTGCCCAGTGCGGTCCAGAGTTCTTCGGCCAGCCCGCATGAGGCGACCCTGGCCCAAGGGTTGGTCGATTTCATGCTGTCGGGGCCGCCTGCTGTGCGGGTGGGGGCTGGTCGGCGTGCTTCTGGTTCTCTGGGCCTTGCCACCGCAGCCGGGGAGCATGAAGCACGAGCAACCCTTGGCGAAGGGGACATCACCAAGGAGCTTTGGCAGGCGCCTGCTGTTGGTCGCCTCGCCCCCAACAACGCGAACGCCAGCCCGGCGGCGGTGAGGCAAGCCGGGCTGGCGTGTGGCGTCGGAGCGGTTCTAGGCGGACGGCCGGGGATCTTCCGGCTTCGGTTGGCCGGTTTCGGACGTGTCGTCCGAGGTGCTCGGCCGGGCCGGCTCGGCGGCGGTCGGCTCGGGGGCTGATTGCTGCTTTTCAGCCGATGGATCGGGCGCCGGTGGCTCCGGCGCGGGGGCAGGGGCACAGCCGCCCAAGACCTCCGCCGTGGAAGCGGACAAGTCTTCCTCCGGCCTCGCCGGAGCGGGGGGCGTCGTCGGAGCCGGAGCCGGCGCCGTCCCGGACTCGGAGGGGCCTTCGGAGACGGGCGGAGCCGGCGGCGGGGTCGTCGCGGGAGCGTCTGCGCTGGCTGAAGCCTCGGTGGCCGGCGCATCCGCCGTCTTCGCGGCTTCGGTTGACTCCTCCGCGGGTGCGGGCGTGGACGGCGGTTCGGGTTGGGGCCTGCTGCCAGGTTGCGGTGTGCCGGGCGCGGAGGTGGGTTCCGCCGCTGTGGCGGGTTGTTCGGCGGGCGGGGTTTGCGGAGACGGTTGGGCCTTCGGCTGCGGCTTCTGCTTCGGCTTCGCCAGCTCCATCCGGCCGTTGGTGAACTCGATCACGTGGCCTTGGTGGATCAACCAGTGGAGGTCCGTGATCACCGCCGCCTGTTCGGGGGTGGGCTCGGTGGGGATGGTTCTGGCCTGTTGTTGGGCTGCGGGAGCGGTCTGGGACGACGCCTCATCGCTTGGCCGGGCTTCCGTCGGCTGGTCCGCGGCGGTGGCGGTCTGGGCTTCGGCGGTTTCGCCTTGGGCGCCCGTTTCGCCAGCCGACTCCGCCTCTTCGCCGGCGGCCGGGGTTGGAGCGGCCGGCTCGGCGGGGGGTTGCCCGGGCGCCGGCGTGGGGGCGAGGGCTTCGAGCAGGTCACGGCGCGTGCAGCCGGGGTGTTCGCGGATGTAATCGACGATCCGGCGGACGCCTTCGGAGACGACGGTGTTCTCGAGGTCGAGGTAGTGCGGGCGGGCGACGCACACATGGACCACCTTCTCGACCTTGAAGAACTGCAGGCCGTGGCGGGCGAACTGGGTGCTGAGAATCCGGCCGACGTCCAGCGGGAAGCGCCGTTGGTCTTCGATGGTCTTGCGAATGAGGGTTCTCAGCTCGCGGGGCATGGCGGGCCAGTTGCCGCCGGCGGGGAAGGTGTGTTTGGTGACGTCGCGGGCGAGGTTGGGCAGGTGAACCTCCCGGAAGTGGGCCTCGACGGCTTCCCGGCTGTCGAAGGTCAGCGGCTCGGGCACGTTCAGGGCCGTGTATTGGTAGCGGAAGCTCTGTTCCTCGATCCATTGCTTGACCACGGCCTCGTCGGTGACCATGCGGATCTTGGCCTTGTAGGCCTCGAAGGGCATGCGCGGGAAGTGTTCGGCGTGGAACCGCCGGACCTTGTCGTTGTAGTCGTGCAGGTTGGGCGGCCCGAAGATGGTCTTGGTGAAGGGGCATTGGGCCACGAGGGTGTAGGTGCCCTTGGGCGGGTCCGCCGGGATTTTCTCGGTCTGGTACAGCGTGTCGAAATGCTTCTCCAACACATGGCGGGCCACCTGTTCCGGGTCGAGCCAGACCGAGTTGTCCAACGAGCAGAGGTAAAGCCGCTGGAGCGGCTGGCCGTCCTTGCCTTGTTTCGCCTTGAGCTGGATGTGGAAGCGATCCTGTTTGCCGAGGATCAACCGGGCGATCTCCATCAGCGGGTAGGCGCGGCCGGTGAGCTTGATTTGCCGGGCCAGCGAATCGACCCCGGCAGTGTCGGGAACCAGGTGCACCTCCACTTCCGGGAGTTTGACTTCCGGCGGCGCGCCACGCCGTTCGCCCCGGCGGCGACCGCGGTCCCGGCCCTTGCCTTCGCGCCGGGGACGGTCCGACGGTCCTCCGCGGCGTTCGTCGCGTCGGCCCGCCGGGCGTTCTCCCGGACGTCCCCCGCGCGGGGGGCGTCGTCCGGGACGGCCGCCCCGGCGGCGATCGTCCTCCGGTTCGCCCTGGTAGTTGGCGTACTTGTTGAGTGTGGGCGTCTGGCGCGCCCACTCCGGCAGAAGCTGGAGGTCCAGATCCAGCTCGAACTCAGGCTCTTTGCTCATGGCGTACTTGGCCGGCTGGTTTTTCCCCGGCTCGCACTTGGCTGCAATGGCAATCCGAGGATGGGTTCCGGCCCACCGAATTGCAAGCACGCTCCATCGCCGCTGGACGGCGGCTGCCGGGACGCCTAGGCTCGTGGCGTCCCGTTCAAGGCCCCTGCCGCTTTGGTGCGGGCGCGGAGAGTGTTTGCCATGAAGAGGATGTTGTTGGTCGTTGTGGGTTGGGGCGTGGTCGCCCTGTTGTCGGCGGACGCCGGTGCCGCCGGTTTCGAGTCGGCCTGGCATGGCCGGCGGGTGTGGGTCGGGCCGGCGTATTGGGCGAATCCGTTGCAGGACTGGCGGGTCGAGGGCGAGGAGGTCGTGGCCGCGGCGGCGCGCAACCGGACGCTGCACCGCCTGACGCATCAGTTGGCCTCCCACCCCGGCGCGTTCTCGATGAAGGTGACCGTCCGCATGGACGCGCCCCAGGCGCCCCTTCAGCCGAAGAACGTCTGGGCCGGGTTCCGGTTCGCCATCCGCGGCGCGCTCGAGGATTACCGGCACGTGCTCATCCATCCGAAGGCGTTCTTCGACGCCGGCATCCGGGCCGACGGCCGGTTGGTCCTGGCCGGGAAGACCGGTCCCGAGAGCGGCCTCGATCCGAGCCAGCCGGTGGAACTCGCGTTGACGGTGGCCGCCGATGGCCGCGCCACGCTCGCCGGCGTCCAAGCCGGGCGCCGCGCGGAGCTTTCCGCCCAGCTCCCGCCCGCCGAACTCCACGGCAACCTGGCCCTCGTCGCCGAAGCCCCGCGCAGCCGGCCGCAGCAGGGCAACCTCCAGCCTGTCCACTGGCGGTTCCGTGACTGGCGCGCGGAGGGCGACAAGATCGAGGCGCATCCGGACCAGACCTTCGGTCCGATTCTCTGGACCCAATACACCCTCAGCCGCGGCGTGCTGAAACTCTCGGCGCAGTTCCCGCCCATCGGCGAAGCGGACGCTCAAACCGCCCGGCTCGAAGTGCGCCGCAACGGCGCCTGGCAGGCCATCGCCACCGAGCGGATCCATCCGCTCGCGCGCACGGCGGTGTTTCGGATCGCCGGCTGGGACAGCACCCAAGACACGCCCTACCGGGTGGTCTATCGCTGGCAGGGCCGGGATCATGCCTGGGAAGGCGTCGTGCGGCATGATCCGGTCGAGAAACCGGAGTTGGTCGTGGCGGCGTTCACCGGCGACAACGGGTATGTCTTCCCGCAAACCCGGCTGGTCCGGAACGTGCGCCTCCAGAACCCGGACCTGCTGTTCTTCTCCGGCGACCAGATCTACGAGAGTTACGGCGGCTTCGGGATCCAACGCTCGCCG
>RFJD01000504.1 GCA_003695015.1 Verrucomicrobiota bacterium
ACGTATGGCCCAAGTCCACCATCATGATGAAGCAGTACCTCGAAGAGACCGGCCTGTTCGAGGTGGACATCGCCCGCACCAGGTACCTTTGGAAATGGGAACGGGAAAAGGACTGGTTGCCGCTGGCGGGGCCGGGCGAATGGGAGGGCCTGAAGCAGCCGAAGGCGGATCCGGATTTCCATCCGGACTTTTCGAAGTACGACGTAGTGATCAGCAACTTCGGCTGGCGGGCGGCGGATTGGCCGGAGGCGACGCGGCGGGATTTCGAGCGGTACATGGCCAACGGCGGCGGGTTGGTGGTGGTCCATGCGGCGGACAACAGTTGGCCGGAGTGGAAGGAGTTCAACCGGATGATCGGTTTGGGCGGTTGGGGCGGCCGGAATGAGAAGGACGGCCCGTACGTGTACATCGACCGCAACGGCAAGGTGGTTCGGGACACCAGTCCCGGAGGGGCCGGCCGCCATGCGCCGGCGAACGAGTTCCTGGTCACCATCCGCAATCACGAGCACCCCATCACGCGGGGGTTGCCGGACTTCTGGATGCATTCGAAGGACGAATGCTACTCGCACCTGCGGGGGCCGGCGGAGAACCTCACCATCCTGGCGACGGCGTGCGATTCGCCGGCGCTGCAGGCCGAAGGCCGGAACGAGCCGATGCTGATGACGATCCAGTACCACAAGGGCCGGGTGTTCCACACGACGCTGGGACACGATGACTATTCGTTCGAGTGCGTCGGCTTCATCACGACGTTCTTGCGGGGGACCGAATGGGCCGCCACCGGCAAGGTGACGCAGAAGATTCCGGACGACTTCCCGGGACCGGAGAAGCCGTCGGTCAGGCCCTTCAAGCTGAAGCGCTGAAGCGCCGGGGGAGCGTTTTCCCACCGGAAACACCGAGCCGGCGGACGCGAGCCCAAGCGCCGCCGGCTCGTTCGTTTTCCGACGGGGAACTCAGGCCCAGCGGCGCGGCCGGCCCCGGGCCAGACTGATGGCGCGCCGGGCGAATTCGACGTCATCGGCCACTTGGAAGTCGAACATGCCCACACAGATGAAGTCGGCGCCGCCTTCGAAGGCGTAGCGGAAGCCTTGGTCGGGCGGGATGGCGCCGGCGCCGAGAACCTTGTAGGCGATCCAAGGCCGGTCCACCTCCGCCATGAACGCGCGGGTCTGCTCCGGAGTTTCGGCCCAAACGCTGTCGTGGCGGGGCATGGGGCCGGCGGACCAGTAGCGCTTGCTGTTGAAGGTCTTCATGTAGAAGTCCGGCTCGAGGCCGGCTTCTTCGGCGGCCATGACGACCTTCAGGTCGTGTCCGGCGAGGCCAGCGACGGCGCCCTGGCGTTTGATGTACTCGACGGCCCGCCCCAGTTCCTCGACGCGGCCCTCGGCCACGAATTGGTCGCCGATGCCGCCGTGGATGTAGCAGGCGACGGCGCCCCCTTCCAAGGCCCGGTGGATGTCCGCCCAACGGTCGTGGGCGGGCAGTTTGCATTGGGCGATCCACTGCATGCGGCCGCCTTGGGCGCGGTACTTCTTCAGGACGCGGGCGGTGTGGTCGTCCACGCGGAGGATCATGGCGTTGAGGCCGTGGGTTTCGCAGAGGAAGAGGGTCTCGAGGATCTTGTCGTCGGTGAAATAGTGCTTCAGGAGGCTCGAGACGTAGATGAGGTCGCGGCTGTGGGCGAAGCCACTGATGAGGTTGCCGCCGCAGATGAGGCGGGTGAGCTCGAGTCGGCCGATTCGGCCCTTGGGGAAATCGGGGATCGAGGCCGGCGGCGGCGCGGCGGGTTGGGGGGCGGCTTGTTGGGCCAGCAGGACCTGTTCCTCGAAACGCCAAGCCAACGCACCGGCGGCGGCGGCGCCCGCGGCCGAGCGGCGGAGGAAACCACGACGATTCAGATTGCGGGACATGGTTGGGACGCGCGGTTCACGGTGTTTTTCAAATGCTTGACGCGGCTTTTCTACGCCTTTTCGGCGGGGACGGCAACCTCCGCGGGCCGGGGACCCCCGCGGGTGAACGCCGCCATCGCTGCGGCCAGGGCCAGCGTCACCGTCGCTCCCAGCAGAGTGTACCACGGCCAGAAGATCGCCTCCCGCCCCCAAGTGTACACCGCGACCATGACGGTGAACCCGCCCAACATCCCGGCGACGACCGCCCGCGCCGGGAAGCGCCGTCGCAGCACGGCCAGGGCCAACCCGCCGAGCAAGGGCCCGCTGGTCAGGCCGTTGAGGGCGAAGGCGACGTTGAGCACCGACACCGCCTCGCGCGTCCACCATGCCACCAGCGCCAGCAACGCCGCCCAACCGACGGTCGAGGCCCGGCTGACCCGGAGCAGCCATCGTTCTGAGCGGGGCTTCCTCAGCCAGGGCTTCAGGAAATCCATGGTCGAGACCGACGCCAACGCCGCCAACGCCGCGCTGACCGAGGACATCGCGGCCGAGAGCACCCCCACGATCAACAAGCCCCGCACGCCTGCGGGCATCTGCGTGAGGATGTAGATGGGGAAGACGTAGTCGTTCTTGCCGACGCCGGGCCGGGCTTCCGGAATCGGGATGGCCGGCGGGCCGGCCTGTTGCCGGTGGACCCACAGGAACACTCCCACCAGCAGGAAGAGCGCCATCAGCGGCAGGATCAGCACGGCGCTGAGGATCAATGCCTTCCGCCCTTCGCGCACGCTGCCACAACTCAACACGCGCTGGACGATCAACTGATCCGCCCCATGCGAAGCCATGACCTGGGCGGTGCCGCCGAACACGCCCATCCAGATGTTGAACGGCGCACCCAGCGCGAACCGCGGGTTGAACCAGTGCAACTTGCCGCCGGCAGCCGCCGTTTCCCAGCCGCCCAACCAACCGCCCGCCACGTCCCCCGCCAGCCATGCCAAGGCGAACAACCCGCCGCCCACCAGCAGCACGAACTGCACTGCATCCGTCCACACCACCGACCGCACCCCGCCCACGGCCGTGTAGGCCAGGGACAGGCCGATGAACAGCAGGATGGCCCACAGGATGCCGGATTCCTCGAAACCGAGCATCAACTGCACCGGGATGCAGGTGACATAGACGCGGACCCCGGCCGCCAGGGTGCCGGCCACCAGGAACAAAGCCGCGGCCGTGCGGCGGGCGGATTCGCCGAAGGAGCGTTGGAACAATTCGTAGGGGGAATAGACCTCGCCCCGGAAGTAATGCGGCACCAGCCACCACGCCAGCACCACCCGGGCCAGCACGTAACCCAGGATGATTTGCAGGAACGAGAGATCGCCCCCAAAGGCCATGGCGGGCACGCCGAGGAAGGTCAGCGCGCTGGTCTCGGTGGCCACGATGGCCAAGCCCACGCCCCACCACGGCAACCGGCGGCCGCCCAAGAAGAAATCGCGCGTGTCCCGCTGGCCGCGTCCGAGCCAGAGGCCCAGCAGAACGATCCCGGCGAGGTAGGCGGCGATGACGATCCAGTCGCCGGCGGC
>RFJD01000011.1 GCA_003695015.1 Verrucomicrobiota bacterium
GCGCGACGGCGAATTGTGGGAGGCCATGATCCGGACCTTCGAAGGCGGCGCGCAGGCCGGGGCCGACCTGTTGAGCATCGAATCGGTCGGCGGCAAGGAAGTGCATGACGACGCCTTGGTGATGGGGGACATCCAGGCCGTCCTGTTCGCCCTGTGCGTGCTGGGGGTGCGGGACATGCGATTCCTGTGGACGCGGCTGGCCGAGATCGGCCGGAAACACGGCGCCCTGCCGGCCGGCGACACCGCCTGCGGCTTCGCCAACACCGCCATGGTCCTGGCCGAGCAACGCATGATCCCCCGCGTCTTCGCCGCCGTGGTCCGCGCCATCAGCGCCGTCCGTTCGCTCGTGGCCTACGAGTGCGGCGCCGTCGGTCCGGGCAAGGACTGCGGCTACGAGAACATCATCCTCAAGGCGCTGACGGGCCGCCCGATGGCCATGGAGGGCAAGACCGCCGCCTGCGCTCATCTCAGCGCGGTGGGCAACATCGCGGCCGCCGCCTGCGACACTTGGAGCAACGAGTCGGTGCAGAACCTCAAGCTCCTCGGAGGCATGGCGCCGGTCTGTTATCTCGAGCAACTCATCTACGACTGCCGGCTCTTCAACGAGGCGGCCGCCGATGGCGAGGAAGCCGCGCGTCAGCTGCGTGACTGGATGGTCCGTTCGGACGCGGGCCGCGATCCCCAAGCCTGGGTGTTGACGCCCGACTCCGCCATCGCCATTGCCCGCGCGATCGCCCAGGCCCCCAACCCCTACCAAGCCGGCCGCGCCGCGGGCCTGACCGCCATCCGGCTGCTCCGCGAGGCCGCGGAGGACGGCCGGTTGCGGCTGGCGCCGCGGGAAGCACCGTGGCTGGACCGCATGCAAAAGGCGTTGGAGGAGTTGCCCGACAACGAGGCGCAGTTCATCGAGCAAATGCTGGGGCAGGTGGACACGACGCGCTTCCGGGTGGCCGACTACGAGCTTTAGTCCCGCCAACTCGCAATCCATGCCGGCCCGGGACGGCGCCCCGTCCCGGGCTTTCGTTTGGCGGTCAACGGCCGCCGCCCAGCCAGCCGGCGATGTCGAAGTCGAAGATCAACTGCAGGCCGGCCAGCAGCAGGAACACGTGGATCAGCCGGCTGAACCATTTCTCGGAGAAGCGACGGTTGAGCTGGACGCCGATCCAGACCCCCACCGGCACCAAGGGCGCCAGCCAGGCGCTGATCTTCAGCGTCTGGGCGTTGATCAGCGAGACCTTCGGCAGCCAGCCCCAAGGCAACACGTCCTGGCCCAGGCAGAAGAAGGGCATCTTGATCCAGTTGACCCAGGTGAAGATCAGGACGTTGGTGCCGACGAACAGGATCTTGGGCAGGTTCTGCGGGATGAGGAACATGCTCACCACCGGACCGGCCCCGTGGGCGAAGGTCGAGGTGATGCCGGTGGCGATGCCGAAGGCGGCGCCCACCTTGAAGTTCGGCCGCAGGTCGCCCTCCAGCCGCAGCAGGGTGGTCTTGACCAGTTGGAACAGGACGAACAACACCGCCAGCGTGCCGATGGCGATGTTGAGCTGGCGTTTGTCGAACCGCCCGATCAACTGCACCCCCACCAGCACGCCGATCACCACCCCGGGCAGCAGGTACCAGAGGTTCTCCTTCCGCCACTTGCCCCAGTAGTGATAGAGCGAGAAGGCGTCGCCCAGGCACAGCAGGGGCAGCAGGATGCCGATGGCTTGGCGCGGTCCGAAGGCCAGCACGCACAACGGCGTGGTCAGCATCCCCAACCCGCCGCCGAAGCCCGCCTTCGACACGCCGATGAACAGGGCGGCCAGCACGGCCACCGCGATGCGTTCCGGTTCCGACACCGCGCCGGTGTAACGGCTGCCCTCCGGGCTGTCCAGTCCGGCTTGGCGGGCGGGCCGCGCCCGGCGACTTGACACCGCCCGGTCCGGCGGGCTTGATGCTCGCGGCGATTCAAGGAGCCGAACGATGAAGATTCTGGTGACCGGCGGCGCCGGCTACAAAGGCGTGTTGTTGACCGAGGCGTTGCTCGAGGCGGGCCACGAGGTGACCGTGCTCGACAACTTCATGTACGGGTTCGACAGCGTGCTGGGGTTGATGAAGTACCCGCACGTCGAGTTCGTCCCGAAGGACATCCGCAACCTCGAGGCGGCGGATGTCCGCGGCTACGACGTCATCTACCATCTGGCGGGCATCAGCGGCTACCCCGCCTGCGAGGCCAACCCCAACTCCGCCTACATGATCAACGAGAAATCGACGGAGTTGCTGGTGAGCCTGTTGGATCCGGGTCAGTTGCTGGTCTATGCCTCGACGACCTCCTTCTACGGCGATGCCGGCCGGGAATGCACCGAGGAGACCCCGGTCAAACCCGTCAGCATGTACGGCATCACCAAGTACCAGGCCGAACAGATCTGCCTGCGCCATCCCCGCACCGTGGCGTTGCGGTTCGCCACCGTCTTCGGCGTCTCGCCCAAGATGCGGCGGGACCTGCTGGTCAACGACTTCGTCCAAAAGGCCGTCCAGGACCGCTCGCTGGTGCTGTTCGACTCGGCCAGCGTCCGCACCTTCCTGCATGTGCGCGACGCGGTGGCCGCCTATTTGATGGTGCTGGAGAAGGCCGACGCCATGGTCGGCCGGGTCTTCAACGTGGGGGCCAACTCGCTCAACCACTCGAAAATGGAGGTCGCCCGCATCATCCGCGAGTTCGTCGAGTTCGAGATCATTGACACCTCCCTGCCCGACCCCGACGTCCGCAACTTCCTGATCAACTTCGACCGCATCGCCGCCCTGGGGTTCCAGCCGCGCTGGACCCTGCGGGACGGCGTCCGCGAGCTGGTGAAACTCTATCGGTTCTACCGGCCCAATCTCCCCTACCGGATCATCTGAGCCGTTCCATGCGCGTCATCACCCACCAGGAGCGCCGTCTGGCGGTCCATTTCACCGAGGCGGACATCCGCAAAGGCCTGAGCTTCTTCTCCGAGGATGCGGACTTCCTGCAGGTCGGCGCCTGGCGTTATCCGGCCGGCAAGCAACTGGCCAACCACAACCACAACCGGGTTCCGCGACAGGTGGACCGCACCCAGGAATGCGTGCTGGTGCTGCGCGGCGCCCTCCGGGCGCGCTTGTACGACGAGCAGGACCGGCCGGTGACCGAGGTCCGGGTCGGCCCCCATGAAGGGCTCCTGCTCCTGGCGGGCGGGCACGGCTACGAAATCCTCGAGGACGACACTCTCGTCATCGAGTGCAAGAACGGCCCCTACCCCGGGGCGGAAGCCGACCGGCGGAGGTTTGGATGAACGCCATCCCCCAAGTCGAACCCTGGTTGAGCGGAACCGAAGCCGAAGCGCTGGCCCGTT
This sequence comes from Verrucomicrobiota bacterium, assembly GCA_003695015.1. Classification (GTDB taxonomy): domain Bacteria; phylum Verrucomicrobiota; class Verrucomicrobiia; order Limisphaerales; family J093; genus J093. Next base: position 3,354 of record RFJD01000011.1, read on the forward strand.
ATCTGGCCGGCGGCGGCTGGCTGACGGAGTTCCGCCAGACGCGGGCCTTCGAGGAAGCCATCGCCCGGGCCGCCGGCGTGCCGCATGCCGTCTGCGTCACCAGCGGCACCGTGGCCCTCTGTCTGGCCCTGCAGGCCGCCGGCATCGGACCCGGCGACCGCGTGCTGGTGCCCGACTACACCATGATCGCCACCATCAACGCGGTCCTCTGGTGCGGGGCCGAACCGGTGTTGTGCGACATCGATCCCGAGACGCTTTGCGCGGACCTCCGGTCGCTCACCCCGCCGCCGGGTTGCCGGGCCCTGATGTACGTCGAGATCAACGGTCGGGCGGGGGACCTGGACGGAGCCCTCGAATTCTGCCGGCGCCATGGGCTGGTGCTGATCGAGGATGCCGCCCAAGCCATGGGGTCCCGCCATCGCGGACGGCCGCTGGGCGGCTTCGGTCGGGCCGGCATCTATTCCTTCACGCCGCACAAGATCATCACCACCGGCCAAGGCGGCGCGGTGGTGACCGCCGACGCCGGACTGGCCGCCCGGGTGCGCCAGCTCAAGGACTTCCACCGCACCGCCCCCGGCATCGATGAACACGACGGCATCGGCTACAACTTCAAGTTCACCGACCTGCAGGCGGTGGTCGGGCTCGAGCAAATCCGCCGGTTGGAGGAGCGCATCGAGCGGAAAAAGGCCGTGTACCGGCGCTATCAAGAGGGGCTGGACGGCCTGGAGCCGGTGCGGTTGATCCCGACGGACCTCGAACAAAACGCCCCGTGGTTCGTGGAGATCCTGCTGCCCGACCGCGCGACCCGGGACGCCCTCCAGGAGCATCTCCGCGCCCGCGGCATCGGGTCCCGGCCCTTCTATCCGCCGATTCACACCCAGCCGTCCCACCGCCAATACGCGGTCGCGCCCCTGCCGGTTTCGGCCGACATCGCCCCGCGCGGCCTGTGGCTGCCGTCGTCGATGGGGTTGACCGACGAGCAGATCGACCGCGTGTGCCGCGCGGTCCGGGAGTTCTTCGCCGGTTGAGGGGCCGGCGGCCGGGGCGCAGCGGCCGCCGGAAAAACGGCCGCCGAACCGCCGGACTCCGCGGCCGGGGAGGGCGGGCAACGGCGTCCGGGCGGGCCGGTTCTACTTGGCGTTGCGGTTTTCCGGCTCGTCCAGAACGAACGGATCCGGGAAGTCCGCCGCGTGTTTGCCGCCGCGCGGGCCGTACCGTTTGTTCTGGGAACGGCCGCGGGGCGCGTTGAGGGGGATGCACATGCCGCCCAGTTCCTCCATCCGTTCATAGAGGCGCTTTTCCATCTGCCTGGCGACGCCGGCGTATTGGGGGTCGTAGAGGAGGTTGTGGCGCTCGTCCGGATCGTTCTGCAGGTCGTACAGTTCGTCGGTGTCCCACAGGCCGTAGTAGGTGATGTACTTGAAGCGGTCGCCCCGGAGGGCGAAGACGGTGGGCGATTGCGGGAAGTTCTTCTCCCAGTAGTACACGTAGAGGAAATCCTTGCGCCAGGGGATCTTCTCGCCCCGGGCCAGCGGGAGGAAACTGCGGCCGTCCATGTGCGGCGGCTTCTTCAGGCCCATGGCCTCCATGATGGTCGGGGCGATGTCGATGTTGCCCACGACGTCCTTCACCACCGTCCCGCCCCGGAACAACTCCGGACATTGCATGAGCAGCGGCACGCGAATCGAGACCTCGTAGGCGACGCGTTTGTCGATGAGGCCGTGCTCGCCGAACATGAAGCCGTTGTCGCCCATGTAAATGACCAGCGTCTCGTCGAGGATCCCCATGGCTTTGAGCTGGTCCAGGATGCGGCCGATGCTTTCATCCACGGCCATCAGGGTCTCGCAGTAGCGTTTGTAGTACTGCTCGATGTCGAGGTTGCTGTGGTAGGGGAAATCGACGCCGTGCCACGAGTTGCGCTGGTCCCGCACCCAGCGGGGTTTGAGGTGGTAGTTGTCGGGGGTGTCGGCCTGGGTGGCCGGCGGGGTGTAGGGGACGTCCTTCAGCAGACCCTCGTGGCGCTTGGCGGGGGTGAAGTTGGCATGGACCGCCTTGTGCGAGAGGTAGAGGAAGAACGGCTTCTCGTGCGGCTTCTGTTGCTTGAGCCAGTCGATGGCGTAGTCGGTCAGCTCATCGGTGATGTAGCCCTTTTGCTTCACCCGGCGGCCATCGACGTTGAGGGTGTAGTTGGGTCCCGGCGGGAGGTAGTGTCCCTGGCCGCGGAAGCTGACCCAGTGGTCGAACCCCGGCCGCGGTTCGTCCGATTCGCCGCCCATGTGCCATTTGCCGATGAAGCAGGTCGCATAACCGGCCTTCTGCAGGTACTGCGGGAAAAAGATCGTGCCCGGCGGCACGCGGCGGTTGTTGTCGATGACCCGGTGCCGGAAGGTGTAGAGGCCGGTGAGGATGGAGGCGCGGCTGGGGGAGCAAAGCGAGGTGGCCACAAGGGCGTTGGGGAAATAGACGCCGTTGGCCGCCATCGAGTCCATCACCGGCGTCCGGGCCAGCGGGTGTCCCAGGAAACTCATGGCGTCATAGCGGTGATCGTCCGTGAGGATGAAGATCACGCTGCGGGGTTTCACGCCCGGGAGGCGCTCGGGAACGATCTCCTGCGGCACGGGCACCACGGCGCTCCACGCCACGCCGGCGCCCACCAACGAGCAGAGGGAGAGGCGGATGAGATTTCGCATGGGGCCAGCCTTGCATGTCCGGCCCCGCGGGGAAAGTCCGAACCCGGAGGCGCGTGGCCGGCCGGCCGGAGGGGGTTGACGGCCCCGGCGGGCTTTTCTAGTCTTGGGCGCACACCGTGAGGGTGCCCCGACTGGAAACGGGTCGGGGTTTTTTGTTGCGAAGGCCGAACCGGCTTATGGCGAACACCATTCTCGTCGGCGCCCAGTGGGGCGACGAAGGCAAAGGCAAGATCATCGACGTGCTGACCGAGCAGGCGGACATCGTGGTCCGCTCCCAGGGCGGGGCCAACGCCGGCCACACGGTCATCGTCGGGGACCAGCAGTACATCCTGCATCTGGTGCCCTCGGGCATCCTGCGTCCGCGCAAGCAATGCGTCATCGGCAACGGTGTCGTGGTCGATCCCTTCGCCCTGGTCGAGGAAATCCGCATGCTTGAGGAATTGGGGGTGAAGGTGGACGGCAAACTGCACCTGAGCGACGCGGCCCACCTGGTCATGCCCTATCACCGACTGTTGGACGCCTGCCGGGAAACGCGGCGGCGCGGCCGCAAGATTGGCACCACGCGGCGCGGCATCGGGCCGGCCTACGCCGACAAGGCCGCGCGCACGGGGCTGCGGGTGATGGACCTGATCGACGAGGAGCGGTTCCCGGCCATGCTCAAGGAGCGGATCCGGGAGAACAACGCCGTGCTCAAGACCTTTGGCGAAAAGCCGCTCTCTTACGCGAAGGTGCTGGCGGATTGTCGCGCCGCCGCCGAACGCCTCCGGCCGCTGGTCACCAACACCGTCGTCTGGTTGAACCGCCAGATTCAGCGCGGCAAGAACGTGCTGTTCGAGGGCGCCCAAGGCACCTTCCTGGACATCGATCACGGGACCTACCCTTACGTGACTTCCTCCAACACCACCGCCGGCGGCGCCTGCACCGGTTCGGGCGTGGCCCCCAACCGCATCGACCGCGTGGTGGGCGTGACCAAGGCCTACACCACCCGCGTCGGCGAAGGGCCCTTCCCCACCGAGAGCGAGGAACTGGGCGACCTGCTGCACTCGATGGGGCGGGAGTTCGGGGCCACCACCGGCCGGCCGCGGCGCTGCGGCTGGTTCGACGCGGTCCTGGCGCGTCACGCCGCGATGATCAACGGCATGGACGAAATCGCCGTGACCAACCTGGACGGCCTCGACACGCTGGAGCGGCTGCGCATCTGTGTGGGTTACCGGCTCCACGGCCGCAAGCTCGATCATGTGCCGGCCAACCTGCACGACTTGGCCGCCTGCGAACCGATCTACCGGGAGTTGCCGGGTTGGCGGCAATCCACCGCCGGCGCCCGGACGTGGAAGGACCTGCCGGCCGGGGCCCGCCGTTATCTCGAGACGATCGCCGGCCTGATGGGCGCGAAGTTGCGCATCGTGTCGGTGGGACCGGCCCGCGACCAAACCATCTTCCTGGACTGACCCCGGCCGGCTTCGCGCCGCCGCCCTGCCGCCCGCCATGGCTGCCGCCGCTGCACCCCACCTGAGCCCCGAGGCACGGGCCTCGTTGCCGACCCATGTGGCCATCATCATGGACGGCAACGGCCGCTGGGCCCGGCAGCGCGGTCTGCCCCGGGTCGAGGGCCACCGCCGGGGCGTCGAATCGGTCCGCGCCGTCGTCCGCGCCGCCGGCGAACTCGGCATCAAGTACCTCACCCTCTACGCCTTTTCCGTCGAAAACTGGAACCGCCCGCGGGACGAGGTGGACACGTTGATGAAATACCTCGCCCGTTACCTGAAGACGGAGATCAACGAGCTGAACCGCAACAACGTGCGGCTCGAGGCCATCGGCCAGATCTACCGCCTGCCCGAGTTCGTCCAAGAACAACTGGCCAAGACCCGGGAAGCCCTTTCCCGGAACAACGGCCTGACCCTTACACTGGCCCTCAGCTACGGCGGCCGCACCGAAATCGTGGAAGCCGTCCGCAAGATCGCCCACGAGGTTGCCGAGGGGAAGCTCGATCCGGACGAGATCAACGAGCAGGTCTTCAGCCAGCACCTCTACACCCACAATTACCCCGACCCCGACCTGTTGATCCGCACCAGCGGCGAGCTGCGCATCAGCAACTTCATGCTCTGGCAGTGCTCCTACACCGAGTTCGTCGTCACGCCCACCCTCTGGCCTGATTTTCGGAAAGCCGAGTTCTACGCCGCGCTGGAGGAATACACCCGGCGGCACCGGCGCTTCGGCGGGGTGGGTTGACCGTCCGCCGCGCCGCCCACGCGCCGCCCGTTCGCCTCATCCGGCGATCTCCACCCTCGCGCCCCGCTTCAGGCGGTGAACAGGAGCAACAAGCCCAGCCCCAGCCCGATCCGGTACCACCCGAAGCCGATGAACGTGTGCGACTGCACGAACCGCAGGAGCCATTTCACGGCGATGAACGACACCACCCCGGAAACCACGAAGGCCAGCCCCAACGCCGGCCAGTTCTCGGTGGTCTGCCCGGCCGCCACCTCCCGCAGCGCGCCCGCCAGCTTCAACCCGCCGGCCGCCAGCATCGTCGGGATCCCCACCAAGAAGGAAAACTCCGTGGCCAACGGCCGGCCCATCCCCCACAGCAGCAGGATCAGGATCGTCGTTCCCGAGCGCGACGCCCCCGGAAAC
>RFJD01000505.1 GCA_003695015.1 Verrucomicrobiota bacterium
AGCTCGCTCGCTTCATCCTCCACTTCGCAACCGGCAGGTGTGCTTGTCGTTTCTCTCATCGTCGTCCCAAGGGCCTTCCTTGACGCCGCCGTGGTGTTGTGAGGTTCGGTTTCCGGAGGCACGCCTTAAAACGAGCCCGCCTCCCATCAATCATCGTCGAGTCCTCGTTTCTCATGGCCCCCCTCCTTCTCGCGTTCGATATACACAACGGAGTCCGGCCTCAGCCCCGAAATGCTCAACACGCCCGACCGGACGTCCGCGTGTTCCCGACGGACCACTTCACCGGCGCGGGCGTCGAACACTTCGCAGCCATACCGCCCGGCTTGCAACCCGGTCACGCGCACATCACCCGCCCTCGGCTGATAAACCACCAGTGCGTCGTTCGGGTCGCCCAGACAAAAGTGCGTCGAGCTCATCGCCGACCGAGGCCGCGCCCGGACCAGATCCAACCGTCTGGCATAGGACGCAGCCCGCCCCACACTGCGTCGGATCCGTTCCCATTCCGGTCCCTCGGCATCCGGTTGTTCGAACGGCCGATCATAGAGGTTGAAGTGATACCCGCGAGTGAAGGCACTCCACACATAGCCCACATCCGTGCTGCCGGGGGAAACGTGGTCCATATCGACGATACCCGGCTTGCCCGCCCTGTTTTCCGGTGGATCCTTGCGGCGAAAACGGCCGCCGTTCCAGCTTCCCGCCACCGCGAAACAATCCGCGGGGCCCTGGATCAGTGGCGCCGGCCCCATCTGCCGCCAACGCCCGCTGCGCGTGCGCCCGCCGGCGGACATCAGGACGAGATGCTGCTTGGGCTTGGACTTTTCGTAGCGCCGGATAAACCGGATCATCTCGTGCTGCCATTGCGGGGCTTCCAGTTCGTTGGCGATCTCGTAGAACACGTTGTCCAAATCGTTGAGCGTGTCGAGCACCTTGCGAGCGTAGGCCCGCTGCAGTTCCCGGATTCGCGGGTCGTCCGTGAAAAAGAACTCCATCCCATTGCCGTTCCCGTCCTCGTCCACATCGATGCCATTGATGTTGTTGGCACCGTTGAACACGTTGCCGTCCCAAAGCGCCTGGGGTGGCGTGCCGACCTCCTCGCCCCGAAGAAAGCCATACACCTCAAACAGCATGATGGAGACATGGATGCCGTTCTCTTGCAAATCCCGGCAGCGCCGGCGCAGGCGTTGGAAAAACGCTTCGTTGAACCGCGTCAAATCGAACTTGTCGCCCCCGTCGCGTGCCTTGCCATGACCCGGCACGCGCTCGTAGGGCATCGGGGTGGCGATGGCGCGGTTGATCGGGGCCATCGAACCGCTGCCGGTGCTCCAGATCACCCAGTTGCGCAGGTAATTGAAGCGATGCGCCTTCAAGAACCGCACATACTCGTCCCAATCCAACGTGCGGACATGGCCCCGGATGAAGGCCTTGTTGAACGAGTTGTCCTGCAAATCGACGAAACTCTGATGGCCGGCCAGACAAATCGCCCGCCCCGAGCCGTCCGTGAACCAAAGCGGATTGTCCGGGTGAACTGCCAGCGTGCCCGCATGCAAAACCGGCAGCCAGCTCAGAACGAAGACGGTCGCCAAGGCCGCGCCTCGCCGGACCCGCCAACCCTCGTTCATTCGCTCCAGAAGTTGCACGGCAGGCGCCTCAAAGCTTGGGTTTGTTTTTCGGCGGAGCCGCCTGCGCCGCCCAACGTTCATAACGGGCGCGCAGTTCCTTCACCTTGTCAGAATGCGCCGCCGCCAGATTGTTCTTCTCCGCGATGTCGTGGGCCAAGTTGAACAGTTCGACCTGCTCGCCTTCACGCGTGCGGCGCAACTTGAGTTTCCAGTCGCCCACCCGGATGGCGCCGGCATTCGGCGCGGCATTGAGGAGAATCTCTTGGTGGGGCGATGGCGCGCCGGCGGTCAGGGTGGGCCAGATGTCACGCCCGTCCAAGGGCAGCTTCTGTTTGTCCGGCGCCAGCGAACCGCCGGCCAGCTTCACCAAGGTGGGGAACCAATCGACGATGTGCATCGGCTCATCGAGCTGCCGGCCGGCCGGGATGTGGCCGTCCCATGTGGCAAAGGCGCAGACCCGCACTCCGCCCTCATAGAGCGTGGCCTTGCCGCCGCGCAGGGGCGAGTTGTCGGTGACGCGGCCCGGGTTCGGCCCGCCGTTGTCGCTCGAAAAGACGAAGAGCGTGTTCCGGCGCAGCCCTTTTTCCTCGACCGCCGCGACGATCTGCCCGACCGCCTCGTCCAACGCGGCCAGCATGCCGGCGAGCTTGCGGCGTTTCTCGGGCAGGTGCTGATAGGGCTTCATGTATTCCTCGGGCACTTGGAGCGGCGTATGCACCGCATTGAACGGCACATACAGGAAGAACGGTCGTTCACCGCCGTGCTCCCGGATGACCCGCACCGCTTCCCGCGCGATCAGGTGCGTCGTATAGCCTTCCTCGACGACCCGTTCCCCATTGCGATACCAGTCCACGATGCCGTTGCGGATGTGGGTGAAGTAGTCGAGCATGCCGAACAGATGCCCGTAGGCGTGGTCGAAGCCGCGCTGGTTGGGCCAGTATTCCCGGCGGAAGTCGCCCAAATGCCACTTGCCGCAGATGGCCGTGAAATAGCCGGCCTCACGGAGGGCGTCGGCCAGGGTCCGCTCCTCCAACGGCAAACCGAACGGCGCTCGCGGGGTAATCACGCCCACCTGCAGTCCGTGGCGCATGGGATAACGCCCGGTCAACAACGCCGCCCGCGTGGGCGAACACAGCGGCTGCACATAGAACGACTTCAACACCGTGCCCTCGCGGGCCAGCTTGTCGAGGTGCGGCGTGTGAATTTGCGTGCCACCGTTGAACCCGGGATCGGCGTAGCCCAGATCATCGGCGAGGATGAAGACGATGTTGGGCCGTTCGGCGGCTGCCGTTTGGCCGACCGCCATCAGCGCGCCCAGACAGAGGAAAATCCAAGATCGTTTCATGGCTGTGCTTGTGAGTTTGCACCGGCCGAAGCCGGCCGGCCAAGCCCGCTTGCCGGGTGGCGCGTCTCGTCACGTCACCGCAAATCGTTGTCCCGCACTTCGCGGAGCTTGGCCCTCAGCCGGCCCTCGTAGCGGGTGAGCACTTCGGCCCACTCCGGCCGTCCGGCCAGATTGGTGTATTGGCCCGGATCGGCCTCCATGTCGAAAAGCTCCCTCCCCCGCGAGCCGTCCTCGCCGTACTGGATGTAGGCCCGGCGACGATCGCGGATCAGGAATCCCCGTCGCATGGGGGCGACACAAAAGACCGAGTCCCGAACGGTGGCCGCCGGGTCGTCGAACAAGCGGGAGGCGTCGCGGCCCTGCAAGCGATCCGGCGGCCGGAACCCGCACAACCGGGCAACGGTGGGGAACAAATCGACCAACTCGATGAACGAGTGGCACACCCCGGGCGGCTTGCCCGGGACCTTGATGATCAGCGGCACCCGCGAGGACTCATCCCGGAGACTGACCTTCGCCCAGAAATCGTGCTCGCCCAGATGGAAGCCGTGGTCGCTGGTGAAGATGACGATGGTGCGCTCCGCCTGCCCGGTCTCTTCGAGCGCCTGCAACACCTTGCCGACCTGGGCATCGACGAAGCGCACCGCGGCGTAGTAACCGCCGATGGCCTTCCGCTGCTGCCGCGGGCTCATCTGCATGTTGAGGCTGGTTTTGTAGTTGATGCCGGCCTTGGGTATGTCGTCCCAGTCGCCGGGAATCTTGGGCGGCAGGGCGATGAGTTCGTACGGCTTGAACGGGCCGAAGTATTTGGCCGGCGCCACGAACGGCACGTGCGGCCGGACGAACCCGACCGCCAGGAAGAACGGCTCCCCGGCGTGCCGGCGGATCAACTCGACAGCCTTGGCGGCGGCCTTGCCGTCCGCATGCGCCAAGTCGTCCTGGTCGGCCTCGACCACGACGAAAGTGTTGCCGCCCACGACCGGGCGGCTTCCGTCCGGATTGCCCTCCAAGGTTTCGCCGCGTCCCGGCGCGCGCCATTCGGGGCCGGGACAGTTGAAGCGTTCGGTCCAGGAGCGGGGATCGTCGGCGCCGTTGCTGCCCCGCTCGATGTCCCCGGGCACGCCCATGTGATAAACCTTGCCCACCCGGGCGGTGTAGTACCCGGCGTTCTTGAAAAACTCCGGCCAGGTGGCGCGATCGCCGATGGCCGGGCGGGGGCTCTGGTAGCCCAGAACGCCGGTCGCGTGGGGGTAGTAGCCGGTCAGGAACGATGCCCGCGAAGGCCCGCAATAGGTGGCCTGGCAAAAAGCCCGGGTGAAGCGCATCCCCGTGGCCGCCAGACGGTCGATGTGCGGTGTCTGGCAAAGGCGGTTGCCGTAGCAGGACAGGGCCGTGGTGGTGAGATCGTCGGAGACGATCAACAACACGTTGAACCGCTGGCCGCGGGCAGGCATCCCGCAGGCCCAAACCAGCCCCAGCACCACCAGCCACACGCCGATCGCCGCCGCTCCTGCCGACCGTCTCCGCCGGCGCGCGCCATCGGCATCGGTGGTTCCGCCCGGCCGGCCGACCGCCAACCGCTCCGCCTTCCCGGCGTCGAGGCGGCG
>RFJD01000097.1 GCA_003695015.1 Verrucomicrobiota bacterium
CAGCGACAACGGCCAATGGGTCTTCTACGGCGACGGCGTCCGGGCCAAGGACCTCCCTTACGCCGCGTGGAAGAAATGCCGCGTGGACACGGTGCGGCTCGGCGGGATCGTCGAGCCCAAGCCCGTCATCCTGGCGATGGAGGCGGTGGCCGGCGGTTGGCAACTGACGTGGCGGGCCCCGCCCGCCGCGGACATCGTGGTCGAAACCGCGGACCGCTTGGAGGTGGAGACTTGGACCGCCCTGCCGGGAACACCCGTTCGCGACGGCCCGTTCTTCACACTGACCCTCGCGGCGTCTCCCGACCGCACGCGCTTTTTCCGCCTGCGGCGCACGGACCTGCCCTGAACCGGCCGCCCGCGAATGCCCGCAGGGTACGCCCGGCCAGCGGTCCGCCTCGTGACCTCGGCAGCCACCCTGTAACCACCGACGTGAGAAGGTGGCAGGCCTCGTGACCTCGGCGGTCAGCACGTGGCCACCAAGGTCGGGAGGGCCGCCTCGTCACCTCGGCGGCTACCCCGTAGCCACCGACGTGAGGAGGTGGCGGGTGGCGCGGCGGTCGCGGCCCGCGCCTCAGGCCAAGCCCACGGCCCGGCCGTCGGGCAGGACCTTGATCCGGGCCGCCGCGGGCACCTTGGGCAGGCCCGGCATGGTCATGATGTTGCCGCAGATCACGACCACGAAACCGGCTCCGGCGGACACGCGCAGTTCGTTGACCGTGATCCGGAACCCCTTGGGGCGGCCACGGAGTTTGGGATCGTCCGACAACGAAGCCGCCGTCTTGGCCACGCAGATGGGCAGTTTGTCGAAACCGTGCCGCTCCAGCAGTTCCATGTCCGTCTCGGCGCTGCGGTCGTACTCGACCCCGCTGGCCCCGTAGAGCCGGCGGGCCAGCGTCTCGATCTTGTCCGCCAGCGACGCTTCCAAGGCGTACAGAAAACGGAACTTGCGCCGGCGATTGGCGCGGACCGCCCGTTCGACCGCGGCCGCCAATTCGGCCGCGCCTTCGCCGCCCTTCCGGTAGTGCTCGGCCACCACGGCCTCGACTCCCTGCCGCGCGCAGAACCGCACGATCCGGCGCAGGTCGGCGGGCGAGTCGTCGTCGAAGCGGTTGATGGCCACCACCGGTTCGAGCCCGAATTGCCGGATGTTCTCGATGTGCTTGAGGAGGTTGCCGAAGCCGCCCTTGGCGGTGAACCCGCCGTGCCAGGCGACGGCCTTGGCGGTGGCGACGATGACCACCGCCGAGGGCCGCAAGCCAGCGATGCGGCACTTGATGTGGAAGAACTTCTCGGCACCCAGATCGGTGGCGAAACCGGCCTCGGTGACCACGTAATCGGCCAGCTTCAGCGCCATGCGGGTGGCGATGGCGGTGTTGGTGCCTTGGGCGATGTTGGCAAACGGGCCCCCGTGAATGAACGCCGGCGTGCCTTCGATGGTTTGGACGAGGTTCGGATGGATGGCGTCCCGCAGCAGGACCTGCATGGCCCCGACGGCCTCGAGCTGGGTGGCCCGCACCGGATCGCCCTTGTAGGTGAAGCCGACCACCATGTTGCCAAGCCGCTTGCCAAGGTCGGCGTAATCCTTGGCCAGGCAAAGGATGGCCATGACCTCCGAGGCGGGTGTGATGTTGAACCCGTCCTTGCGCGGCACCCCGTTCTTGACCCCGCCCAAGCCGACGAAGATCTCGCGTAAGGCACGGTCGTTCAGGTCCATCACCCGGCGCAGCACGATGCGGCGGGGATCGATTTCGAGGCTGTTGCCGTGGTGGATGTGGTTGTCCACCATGGCGGCCAGGAGGTTGTTGGCCTTGGTCACCGAGTACATGTCCCCGGTGAAGTGGAGGTTGATGTCCTCGGCGGGAATGACTTGGGAACGCCCGGCGCCGGTGCCGCCGCCCTTGATGCCGAAGTACGGCCCCAACGAAGGCTCGCGCAAGCAGATGGCCGTCCGATGCCCGGCCCGCCGCAACGCGTCGCCCAGCCCGATGGTGGTGGTGGTCTTGCCCTCGCCCTGGGGGGTGGGCGTCATCGCCGTCACCAACACCAGGCGACCGTCCGGCTTGTCCGCCAGATCTTGCAGCACCTGGAAGGGAATTTTCGCGATGTAATGCCCGTAGGGCAGAATGGTGTCGGCGTCCAACCCCAACTCCGCCGCCACTTCCTGGATGCGGCGGGGCTTGGGCGGCGCCTCTTCGACAAGGCGGCTTTCGGCGCTTTTCGGTGTCATGGTCGTCAAGGGCGGCCCGCACCCACCTCGGCGCGGACCGCAGCAGGCCCGAGCGTAGGGGGGATGCCGGTCGGTCTCAATCTTTCGCTGCCCCCCAGGGCAAAGGCGAAACCGATCCGGAACTTGGCGCGCAACGCGGCGGTTCGAGTCCACCGGCGGCACGCCGGCCATGGCGAAGCCGCTCAGGCCCTCCAAGCCTCAGGCCCCTTCCTCGCCCGCCTCATTCCCGGTGGCGTCGGCTCCCTCCTCCTCGAAGCGGCCGCTCGCGCCGGTCCACTTGGTGTACACCTCCGGCGGAAGTTCGCCCCGGCGGATCAGTTCGTTGAGGTCGCGGATGATCGTCCGACGGGCCACTTTGAAACGCCGGGCCAGGGCGGAGATGTTGGGCCGCTCGGTGGCGCCTTGGAGCAGCTTCCGGATTTCAGTCTGCCGCGCCAGCCGGTCGGTCGAACGGCTCAGCAGGTCCTCGATGTCGGCCCGCTTCGATCGTTCCAACGCGGTGAACTGCCGGATGATCTCGGTCTCGCCGCATTCGCTCAGGGCGGTTTCGACGACCTTCTGCAGCTCGTGCAGGTCCAGCGGTTTGGTCAGGCAATAGTGCGCCCGACGCGGCCCCTGCAACGCCTCCATCTGCTGGTGCACCTCGAGGGCGCCGCTGACGACGATAATCGGGACGTGCGGCACCAAGTCCTTGAACTCCGGCAGGTAGTCCAGGCCCATTTCCCCCTTCGCCAGGACGTGGTCCAGGATGATGACGTCCGGCTGGACCTTCGGAATCAACGCCAGCGCCTCGGAAGCCGTCGCCGCCCGGGCCAGTTCGTAGTCCTTCAGGGCCTCCTCGTAGAGCTCGTAGTGGAGGTCGTCGTCTTCCACGATCAAAATGCGCCTGCGCCTCATGGATGGCATCAGCATGCGCCCTCGAGGCCCCGGGCGCAAGCCGCACGGCCACGTCCGCCTCCCGCCCGCCTCCGCCACGAGGCCGGATTTTTTTCGAGCCATGGACCACGTGTGTCCCACCCCCTCTGCCAAGATGCGGGCATGATGAAACGGCAAACGCCTCATCGCCGGTCCCGAAGCCGCGCCCCGGCGGCCGGACAACAAATGGAACTGGTCCTGCCGGAAACGCCCCAACCGGGGCGGGCCGGACGGCTGTGCGACCGCGAGCTGCTCGGCTGGTGCCTGGATCGCATCCAGCGCCAGATCACCGAGGTCCTCGAAGAACGCCGCCGCGAAGCGTGTCGTCGCGAGGCGGAATGGCTGGCGGCCGTGACGGCCCAGCGGGCCCGTCTGCCATGGGCGCCGCGGCCGCGAGCCGCCCGCAATGCGACAACCCGCTGAGGACGCCCGGTCCGGAAAAAAGTTGGATCGGCGTCGCCATCCCCCCACTTCGCGCTTGCCACCAGGCGTGAAGTCTTTCTAATCTTTCTGCGGAATCGAATTACCCCCATCGATTCCAACCTCCCCCTCGTTCCGACGGGCGTCCTGTCTGCCCGTCTCGCGCCCGAGCCGGGCGCCCCGAGCGTTGGAGCATCCGATCCAAGGGGGCTTTGTGCGACGATGCAGGCGTTCATGCATGGTGGTCTGCGGCGGCCGGGCCGGTTGCGGCCCGGGTGCGCCGCATGGATGAGGTTGGGTCAGCAATTGGCGGCCGCGGCTCTCGTGGCGGTCCACGGGCTGGCTGCGGGCCGGATGGAAAGCTCCGACAACGCCGACCGCCAGCCGGCCAATGCGACGCTGACGACGCATTGGGCGGCCAGCGCCCGGGTCTGGCACGACGACAACCCCCTCCAGCAGCGCGGGGCCGTCGCCGCCGACCAAGCCTCGGCCGTGGCCAGCTTGGGCGTTCGGGGCCGGCTCGATTGGCAGCACGCCGAACCCGGCTTCAGCTCCCAAGCCCGCTTGCAGGCGGACAGCCAGTGGGTTCGTTACGCCGCCCTGCCGGAGGAGTCGTTTTCCCGTCATGAGGCCAACGCGGCCTTTCGCTTGGAGAACGGCCCCTGGCGGGTCCAGCTCGAGGCAAAAGGGCGGTTTACGGCCGGATCGCGGGAGGCGCCGACCGTCCGTTCCCCGTGGCAGATCCCGCCGTTGGGCGACACCGAAGCCCGGGACCGGCGGCGGAACCTGCGTCTGCAGGAATCATTCGAGATCCGGCGCGACCACGAACGCTGGGTCTGGCGGTTGGTCGGCCGGGGCAAGCACCAAGACTTTCACACCCGCCATCGGGCGCAGCCGGGTTACCGGAATTACGTGGATCGAGCGGACCTGCGAGCCGGGCCGGACGTGGGCTGGAAAGCCGGGCGGGAAGCGGTGCTGTGGTTCGGTTATCGCGCTGGCGTGCAGGACCAGCCCCTGCCGCCGCTGCCGCCCTTCCTGAGCGAGGCCAACACGTACCATCGCATCCACGTGGGCCTTGCGGTGGGGCTTGGGGCGGGCTGGCGGTTCGAAGGGATCGTCGGACCGGAATTGCACCTCCTGGATCCCAAGCATTTGGCGCCCGGGGCGAACGACGTTCGCTGGCTGCCGTACTTCCGGGCCGAACTCCAAGGGCGCCTCGGCCCCGCCACCCGCCTGCGTTTGCAAGCCAGTCAGGAGTTCGTCCCCTCCTCGAGCGGGCGCGTGCTCTACCGGAACCTCGCCCTGCGGGCCGGGGTCGAGCAGACGTTGGGCCGCAATCTCAGCCTGACGGCGCTGGGGGATTTGCGCGAGTTCGTGTACCCGCGGCCGATCGGGCGGACGGATCTGGGGCTGCGGCCGGAACTGCGGTTGACATGGTCGCCCGCGCCCGGCCTCCGGATCCTGGCTCAATGGCGTTTCACGTGGGCGGAAACCGTGGCCCCGGCGGACACCGGTCGGGGCTATCGCCGGCACGAGTTTGGCGGCGGCATCGAAGCGGAGTTTTGACGCCCCCGCCCGGCCACCGCGAAATCGTCGGCCCGACCCGCCGTCGCCCGGGCCCGGCCTTCAGCCATCCGCCGGCCCGCCCAGTTCCGCCCGGTGCGCCCAAAGTTCCTCGGGCCGGAAGATGCCGGCCGGGGTGATGATGCCGGTGATCAGCTCCGGCGGGGTGACGTCGAAACCCGGGTTGCGGGCGGTGCTGGTGGGATTGGCGATGCGGACGCGTCCCAGCCGCAGCCTCCTGCCCCGGCCGCCTTCGATCGCCCCCCATGCGCTCAGCACCTCCTCCGGGGAACGTTCCTCGATGGGGATCGAGCGGCCGTCGGCGAGGTCCCAATCGATGGTGGACAACGGAATGGCCACGTAGAACGGGATGCCGTGGCGGGCGGCCAGAACCGCCTTGGTGTAGGTGCCGATCTTGTTGGCCACCTCGCCCGTGCGCCCCAGCACCCGGTCGCTGCCGGTGATGACCAGGTCGATCTCACCCCGCTGCATCAGATGGCCGGCGGCGTTGTCGGCGATGACCTGGTGCGGGATGCCTTCTTGGGCCAGCTCCCAAGCCGTGAGGCTGGCGCCCTGGCAGCGGGGACGGGTTTCGTCGCAAAACACCTCGAAGCGGCGGCCCTCCGCCCATGCCGTGTACAACGGAGCGGTGGCGGAACCCACGTCCACGAACGCCAGCCAGCCGGCGTTGCAGTGGGTCAGGACCCGCACGCCCTCCCGAATCAACGGGGCGCCATGACGGCCGATCGCCTCGCAATGGGCGACGTCCTCGTCGGCGAACCGCCGGGCGGCCTCGAGCGCCAGGCGCTGCTGCTCCGCGACGGTGGCGCCGGTCTCCATGGCCCGGAGGACCTGCCGCATGGCGTTGACCGGATCGACCGCCGTCGGCCGGGCGCCGGCCAGGGTCTCGTAAACCCGCGCGAGGTGCTCGCGGAAGGCGGCGAGGTCATCCCCCGCAAACTCCCGGGCGCCCTGGGCCAGACCGTAGGCGGCGGTGGCCCCGATGGCCCCGGCGCCGCGCACCACCATGTCCCGGATGGCCACGGCAGTGGCCCGGTGGTCCGGGATGCGAATCCGGCGAAAGCGGTGGGGCAACAGGCGTTGGTCGATCAGGACGACCGCGTTGCGCGCCGGGTCGAAATCAACCGTGCGGAAGTGGCATCGCCGGCCGCGGTACTGGACATGCATCGGAGGTGGGGCGTTCAGCGGGCGGCGGCTCGCAGCCGGCGGATGCGGCGGCGCAACCGCTGGTACAGCGGGTGTTGGCGGAACGGTTCGAGGTCCGGGTCCCGCTCCAGCCACCGGAAATCCCGGTAACCACAGTCGATGGCCCGGTTGAGGGTGTGGTAGGCCTCCTCGGGCTGGTCGGTCAGGGCATAGCTGCAGGCCAGGTTGTACAGGACCGTCGGGTCCTCCGGCCGCAGCCGGGCCAACTGCTGGTCCACCCGCAGGCCGTCCTCGAAACGCCCCCGCCGGGTGTAGTCCTCCCCCAGGATCTCGAGCACCTCGACGTCCTCGGGATCCCGGCGCAACAACCCCTCCATGAAGCGGATTTCGATGTCCAACTCCCGCTCCTCGGACCGGCTCAGCCTCTTGCGGTGGCTCTTTGCCATACTTGCATGACTAGAATCGACGGCGGGCCCGAACTGTCAAGCCGGCGGGCCAGCCCCGGCCGCAGGCCCGGGTCGGCCGGGCAGCAGCGTGAGCCGCGGGCGGTTCCTCAAACGCCCAAACGTTCGACGAATTCCCGGGCGGCCACGATGTCGGCCACCCGCTGGCGGCCGGCTTCGCGTTCGATGCAGGCGTAGCCGCGGAAACCGATCTCCTCGAGCGTCCGGAAGAACGCCGGCCAGTCCACCTGGCCGGTCCCGAGCACGACCTCCTCGCCCCAAGTTCCGGGCACCTTGGTGCGGTTGGCGTCCTTGAGGTGGACCTGTTTGAGCCACGGGGCCAGCCGGCGCAGGGCGGCGATGGGGTCGCCCTTGTCGTAGAGCAGCATGTTGGCCGGGTCGAAGTTCACCCCGACGTTCCGGCGCTCGAGATCCTGCAGGAAGGCCGCCAGCGTCTCGGCGGTTTCCTGGCCGGTTTCGAAGCCGAGGGTGATGTCGTGGGCGGCGAACAGGTCGGCGATGCGGCGGATCCGGTCGCGCAGCTTCGCATGGGCGGGATCGGCCGGGTCATGCGGCAGGAAGCCGGCGTGGAAGGTGACCAGTTTCAGCCCGAGTTGGCGGGCGACGTGGAGATTGGCCTGGATGTTTCGCCAGTTCTCCTCCCAGGTCTCGTCGGGCACCACGCCCCCGGTGCGGCGGATGCTCTCGAGGGTCGAGTAATCCTCGCCGACGGTGACGAACATCCCGGAGATGCAGGTGACGCCCTCGCGGGCGGCCTGCTCGGCGAAGCCGTCCCACCGCCCGGCCGGGTTTTCCCGGATGGGGTCCAGGGCGATCTGAACCCGGCTCAGGCCGGTTTGCCGGAGTTTGGCGAACAGGTCGGAGGCGGACGTGGGTTGGAGGGACCAACTGCACACCGCCAATCGCTCGCGAATCGAACCGCTTGCCATGGGCGGCATTGTGCCCGGTTCGCGGCCCGGCGGCAATGCCGCGAAGACGCGACCTTGCCGCCGCCGGCCCCAGCAGCCAACATCCCGCCATGGCGAAGGCCGAGTTTGTCCATCTCCACGTGCACAGCGAGTACTCGATGTTGGACGGCGCCTGCCGTCTGGACCGCTTGGTCGAGCTCGCCGTGGAAATGGGGTTCCCGGCCCTGGCGATCACCGACCACGGCGTGATGCACGGGGTGATCGACTTCTACAAGCTCGCCACCAAGACCGGGCGGCTGAAGCCCATCATCGGCTTCGAGGCCTACGTCGCCCCGGGCAGCCGGTTCGACAAAACCACCCAGAGCAGCGGGCGCGACGCCTACCACCACCTGTTGCTCCTGGCCCAAAACGAGACCGGCTACCGCAACCTCATGAAGCTCACCACCGCGGCCCATCTGGAGGGCTTCTACTACAAGCCGCGGATCGACAAGGAGCTGCTGGAACAACACCGCGAAGGGCTCATCGTCTGTTCCGGCTGCCTGAAGAGCGAGATCCCGGAACTGATCGTGCGGGACGAACTGGACCGGGCCCGGGACACCATCGACTGGTTCAAACAGGTCTTCGGCCCGGAGAACTTCTACCTCGAGCTCCAGGACCACCAGATCGCCGACCAGACCAAGGTCAACCGCCAGCTCATCGAGTGGTCCCGCGAATTCGGCCTCAAGCTGGTCGCCACCAACGACGTCCATTACCTCAAACGCGAGCACTCCCACGCCCACGACTGCCTCATCTGCATCGGCACCCAGACCACGCTGGACGACCCCCGCCGGCTCCGCTACCAGCCGGAGCAGTTTTACCTCCGCTCGGCCGAGGAAATGGCGGCCCTGTTCAGCGAGGTCCCGGAGGCGTTGCGCCACACCCTCGAAGTGGCCGAGAAGTGCAACGTCGAGATCAAGTTCGGCGAGCTGAAGTACCCGACCTTCCGGCCGCCGGAGGGCCTCGACAACCGCGCCTATCTCCGGCAGCTCCTGGCCCAGGGCTTGGAGGAACGCTACGGCCTGAAGGCCCGGGCCGAGGCCGACCGCTACGTCGTCGAGTCGAACCCGCAACCGGAGCGGCTGCCGGCGTTCCTTCGCCTGGGCAGCAACGCCCGGCCGGATCGGCCCGAGGACGTCGAGCGTGCGGTTCAGGAGGTCATCGAGCGCCTCGACAGCGAGCTGGCCACGATCGAGAAGCTCAATTTCGTCAGCTACTTCCTCATCGTGGACGATTTCGTCCGCTACGGCCGCAGCCAGGGCATCGCCTGCGTGGCGCGTGGTTCGGCCGCCGGCTCCCTGGTGACCTACCTGCTGCAGATCTCGAACGTCGATCCCCTGCGCTACGGCCTGCTGTTCGAGCGCTTCCTCAATCCCGAGCGCGTCAATCCGCCGGACATCGACATCGATTTCGCCGACGACCGCCGCGGCGACGTCATCGAGTACGTTCGCCGCAAATACGGCCGGGAGTCCGTGGCCCAGATCATCACCTTCGGCACCTTGGGCGCGAAGTCGGTCATCCGCGACGTCGCCCGCGTCATGAACCTGCCCTTCGCCCGGGCGGACCAGCTCGCGAAAATGATCCCGAACAAACTGGGCATCACCCTCGAGCAGGCGCTCCAGCAATCGGAGGAACTCCGGCACGAGTACGAAACCAGCGTCGAGGTGCGGGAATTGATCGAGGTGGCCCGGGTGCTCGAGGACTTGGTGCGCAATGCCTCGGTCCATGCCGCCGGGGTCGTGATCGCCGGCGAACCGCTCGTCAACCACATCCCCCTCAAGCAGGACGAGCACGGCGGCATCGTCACCCAGTACGCCATGGGGCCGGTGGGCGATCTGGGGTTGCTGAAGATGGATTTCCTCGGCCTCAAGACCCTCACCGTCATCCGCAACACCTGCGAGCTGGTCCGCCGCAACCGGGGCATCGAAATCCCCATCCAGCAGCTTCCGCTCGACGACGCGGCCACCTATGAGCTGCTCAACCAGGCCCGGACGCTCGGGGTGTTCCAGTTGGAATCGAGCGGCATGCGCGACCTCTGCCGGCGGTTCCGCATCGAGTCCATCGAACACATCACCGCCTTGATCGCCCTCTACCGGCCGGGACCGATGGACCTGATTCCGGACTTCCTCCGCCGCCGCCACGGGCAGGTGCCCATCACCTACGAACACCCGCTGTTGGAGCCGATCGCCAAGGAAACCTACGGGGTGCTCATCTACCAGGAGCAGGTCATGCGGGCCGCCCAGGTCCTGGCCGGGTTTTCGCTGGGCCGCGCGGACCTCCTCCGCCGCGCCATGGGCAAGAAAAACCCGCAGATCATGGCCGCGATGCGCCAGGAGTTCGTCGAGGGTTGCCGCCGGCTCAACCAGATCCCCGAGGAGCAGGCCAACCGCATCTTCGACCTCCTCGAGAAGTTCGCCGGCTACGGCTTCAACAAGTCGCATGCCGCGGCCTACGCCATGGTGGCCTACCAGACCGCCTATCTGAAGGCCAACTACCCGGTCGAGTTCCTCAGCGCCATGATGACCAACGACATGGCGGACACCGACAAGCTCGGCCAGTACATCGAGGAGGCCCGCTCGATGGGCATCCAAGTCCTCCCGCCCCATGTCAACGAGAGCGAAATGTTCTTCGCCCCCGCCCCGGGCCAGGGGGCGGAAAAGGACGGCCGCGGGGTCATCCGGTTCGGCCTGGCGGCCATCAAGGGCATCGGCGAGGCCGCGGTCGAGGCCCTGCTCGAGGCCCGCCGGGAGGGCGGTCCGTTCACCTCCCTGTTGAACCTGTGCGAGCGGGTGGACAGCCGGGCGTTGAACCGGAAGGTGCTGGAAGCCCTCATCCGGGCCGGCGCCTGCGACGGCTTGGGGCCGAATCGCGCCTCCCTGATGGCCGGTCTGGACCGCGCCATGGCCCTCGCCGCCGACCGCGCCGCCGACCGCGCCCGCGGGCAAATCTCCCTGTTCGATGCCTTGGAGGATGCCGGGCTGCCCCAGGCCGAGGATTTGCCCGAAGTCGAGGAATGGCCCTACGCCGACAAACTCCGTTGGGAAAAGGAACTGCTCGGCTTCTACTTCAGCGGCCACCCGCTGGATCCCTTCGACTCGATTCTCCGGCACTACACCACCACCGATCTGGGGGCGCTGAGCGAGCTGCCCGAACGCGCCGTCCACCGCGTGGGCGGCTTGGTGGCCGCCCTCCAAAAGGGCGTCAGCCGCAAGACCAACCGCCCCTACGCCATCGCCACCGTCGAGGACAAGACCGGCGTCCTCCGGCTGCTCTGCCTCGACGAGAACTACGACCGCTACGGCTCCGTGCTCCAGCCGGGCATGGCGATCCTGGCCACCGGCGAAGTCCAACCTTCCCAGGAAGAACCCCGCATGTTCCCGCAGGAAATCCTCCCGCTGGAGGAGGCGCCGCTCAAACTGACCCGCCTGGTCCGGCTCGCCCTGCGGCCGGAACACCTCCAACGGCGCGTGCTCGAACCGTTGGCGCGGCTTTGTCGCGAACATGCGGGACCGGTTCCCTTGGTGCTCATCCTCACCACCCGGGAGGGGGCCGCGGTTTTCATCGAGCCGGACCGGGAGTTCCACATCCGGCCCTCCCGCGAATTCGAGGCCGCCGTCGCCGACCTGCTTGGGCCGGACGCCTACCACCCGAAAGTGGACACGGAGTTGCCGGAGCCGAAGCGCCGTTCCCGGTCCGGCCCCAACGGAAACCGCTACGAACAGACCTCCCCGCCCCGTTCCCGGATGTGAACCCGCTTTCGCTTATCTGAAGCCATGAGCACCGCCGACGCCACCGTCCCCTGTGCCGCCGAGACGTCCCGCCTCCGGTCGCCGGCCTCGCGGAGCCCCGCTGCCCGGCCCGCCAATTATCTCGCGGACCTCGACTACTCGGTGGTCCAGCAATGCATGCATTGCGGGCTCTGCCTGCCCACCTGCCCGACCTACGACTTCACCAAGATCGAGCGCCACAGTCCCCGGGGCCGCATCGCCCTCATGCGGGCCATCGCCGACGAACGCCTGCCGGTCACCCGCACGTTCGGCGAGGAGATGTACTTCTGCCTGGGGTGTCTGGCCTGCATGAGCGCCTGTCCCGCCGGAGTCAACTACGCCGAGCTGTTCGAGCGCGCCCGGGCGGAGGTCGAGCGCCGGCGTCTGCTCGATTCCCCTTTCCGCCGGTTCATCCGCTGGCTCACCATCCGCTGGCTGTTCATGGACCTGCGGCGGCTGCGCCTGGCGGCCCGCCTGTTGCGCGTTTACCAATGGCGCTGGTTGGGGCTGCAAAAAATGGTCCGTGAACGCGGCCTGAACCGCCTCCTCCCCAAGCGCTGGCGCGAACTCGAACAACTCACCCCCACCATCCCCCGCCGTTTCTCGCACCAGTTGATTCCGGAAGTCCTGCCGCCCAAGGGCCCCCGCCGGGCGCGGGTCGCCCTGCTGACCGGCTGCGCCCAAGACGTCATCTTCAGCGACGTCAACCGCGACACCGCCGAGGTGCTGGCCTGGAACGGTTGCGAGGTTTACACCCCGCCCAAGCAACACTGCTGCGGCTCGCTGCACGCCCACAACGGTGAACTCGAACTGGCCCGGGAACTGGCCCGCCGCAACATCGACCTGTTCCCCCCCGGCCGCTTCGACGCCATCATCTCCAACGCCGGCGGCTGCGGTTCCCACCTCAAGCACTACGGCCGCCTGCTGGCCGACGATCCCGACTACGCCGAACGGGCCCGGCTCTGGGACCAGAAGGCGCGGGACGTCCACGAATTCCTGGCCGAGCTGGGCCTGCGTCCGCCGCCCGCCGAGGGCCAGCCGGAACGGGTGGTCACCTACCACGAGTCCTGCCACCTCAGCCACGGCCAGGGGATCGTTGCCCAGCCCCGCCAACTCCTGCGCGCCATCCCCAACCTGCGCTTGGTCGAGCTGCCCGAAAGCAACTGGTGCTGCGGCAGCGCTGGCATCTACAACCTCATCCAGCCGGAAATGGCCAACCGCCTCCTGGACCGCAAGATCCGCCACATCCGGCAAACCGGCGCCACGATCGTCGCCACCGGCAACACCGGCTGCCAGTTGCAGCTCATCAACGGCCTGCGCGCCGCCGGCCTCGGTCTCCGGGTCGTTCATCCGATGACCCTCCTGGCCGAGGCCTACCGCGCGGCCGAAGCCGCATCGCGCCGCCCGACCGCCCCGGCTCAACGCGGCTGACGTCGCTGCCGCCGATACTCCCGGGGGCTCATCCCCGTCCGCTTGTGGAAGGAGGCGCTGAGGTACTCGGCGTTCCGGAAACCGGCGCGTTCGGCCACTTCGGCCACCGTCAGATCCGTCTCCGCCAACAGACGCTTGGCCCGCTGCAACTTCACCCGCAACACCTCCTCGTAAGGGGAACGCCCCAACAACCGGCGGAACCGCCGCTCCAGCAATGTCCGGGACATCCCCGCCACCCGCACCAGGTCCTCCACGCCGATGCCCTCGCAGGCGTGTTCCCGGATGAACCGCACCGCCTCGGCCACCCGTCGGTCCTCCAAGGCAATCACGTCGGTGGACTGCCGGGTGGCCACGCCCAACGGCTCGATCCCGACCGTCACCGGCTCGATCCGTTCCCCCGCCATCATGCGATCCAGCATGGCCGCCGCCTCGTAGCCGGCCCGGCGGGCATTCGGAATCACGGAGCTGAGCGGCGGGGTGCACAGCTCGCACAACACCACGTCGTTGTGCTGTCCGATCACCGCCACCTCGTCCGGCACCTCGATCCCCTCCTGCCGGCAGACATCCAACACCTGCTGGCCGCGAATGTCGTAGCAGGCCATGATCCCGACCGGCCGTGGCAGCCGCCGCAACCACGTCGCCAGCTTGCGCCGTTCCCGGTCCCAGTCCTCGAAATCCTCCGGCGCCGACTGAAACCAGTCGCACTCGAAACCGGCCTCCCGCAACGCCGCCTCGAAATTGCGCCCGTGCTCCGTGGACCACCGGAACCGCGCGTCCCCGCAATAGCCGAACTGCCGGAACCCCCGCTCCAACAAGTGCTCCGCCGCCATCCGGGCCACCCCCGCGCTGTCGCTGATCACCCGTGGATACTCCGGCGCGAAACCCGCCGCGCTGACGTTCACCACCGGCACCCCCGCCTGGCGCACCGCCCGGGCGATGGCCGCATTCTCGATCCGCGCCAGAATGCCGTCCCCGTGCCACCGTCGCAGCCACCGTGGCGGCTCGCCACCCCGCCCCTGTTCGGTCAAATGCACCGTCCAGGTGTCATGCTCGGCCAGATACGCCCGCACCCCGCGCAACAGTTCGCGGCTGTATTGGTTGGAAGTCTCGACCAGCAACGCCACCGCGCGTCGCCGCTTCGAAGTCACCGGCTGCCGAGGTTCCGAGGCCATGGCGAAGGGAATAAACCACCCGCCGCTTTGTCACAATAAAAATACGGAAACCCTCATGGACATCCGCCCCGCCCCCGGCCTATATGAAACGCGGATCAACGATCAGTGCGGTTGCCTGTAGCCGTGCCGGTCGTCAGTAGTAACTGATTGTCATCGCATGGAACTGGTTGTGACGTTACAGGCCCCCGGGCGCCGGGCGGTTCCTTCTCGGAGCCGCCGGGCCCCGGTCGGGGGCCGGGGATTCACCCTCATCGAGCTGCTGGTGGTGATTGCCATCATCGCCATCCTCGCCGGCATGCTCCTGCCCGCCCTGGGCCGGGCCAAACTCCGCGCCTCCGGCGTTTACTGCATGAACAACACCAAGCAACTGGCGCTGGCGTGGATCATGTTTGCCGATGACAACGAGGGCAAACTGGCCGGCAACATCGGCGGCCCGGGTGCCCGCGGCAACAATCCGCAAAACTTGGTGAACTTGGAGCGCTCTTGGGTCATGGGGTGGATGGATTTCAACGCCAACAATCCCGACAACACCAACACCTACCTGCTGACCCATGCCCAGCTCGGCCCCTACATCGGCCAGGCCGCCAAGATCTTCAAATGCCCCGGCGACAAGGTCACCGTCGGCGGGGAGCCGCGGGTGCGCAGTCTCTCGATGAACGGTTACATGGGTTACGAGACCGCGGGCATCACGACGCAGGGCTACCACATCTTCCGCCGGATCACCCAGATCATCCGGCCGGCCCCCTCGATGGCGTGGGTTTTCATCGACGAGCACCCCAAGTCGATCAACGACGGCTTTTTCGTCACCCTGATGGACGGCTACGATCCGCGGGATCCCAGCAAGTGGCGTATCGGCAATTATCCGGCCAGCTTCCATGGCGAGGCCTCGGGCATCGCTTTTGCCGACGGCCACTCCGAAATCCACAAGTGGAACGACAGCCGCATCCTCAACCACTCGGTGAACATCACCCCATCCCCGGGCAACCCCGACGTCGAGTGGCTGATGGAGCGAACGACCTCGAAGATCAGCAACCCGACCCGGCCTTGAGTCGTCACCGCCGCCAACGCGCACGCAGCAAAAAGGGCGGCCCTTCGAGCCGCCCTTTTTCTGATGCGGAAGTCGGTTGCCCGCGTCCGGACTCAGTTGCGGGCGCGGCCGCCGACACCCTTGGTGCCGCGGGTGATCTTGCGCGCCGGCGCCTTCGGGCGCAGGGCGCGGACCGCCTTGCCGGCCTGCCACATCTCGGAGTTGCCGATGGCGTCCAGCTCCTTGGAGAGCTGCTCCTGGTAGTTCGGCTTGCCGCAGGCCCGAAGCACCCGTTGCGCCTCCTTGCCCGACTTGACCCGCTCGTACAGCTCCTTGAAGACGGGCATGACCGCCTTCTTGAACTTGGGCTTCCAGTCCAGCGCGCCGCGCTGCGCGGTGGCCGAGCAGTTGGCGTACATCCAGTCCATGCCGTTCTCGTCCACCAGCCGGATGAGGCTCTGGGTCAGCTCCTCGACCGTCTCGTTGAAGGCCTCGCTCGGGGTGTGACCGTTTTTCCGGAGCACCTCGTACTGGGCTTCCATGATGCCGGCCAGCGCGCCCATCAGAACGCCGCGTTCACCGGTCAGGTCGCTGAAGACCTCGTGTTCGAAGGTGGTGGGGAACAGGTAACCGGAGCCGATTCCGATGCCGACGGCCAGGCAGCGTTCCTCGGCCCGGCCGGTGTAATCCTGGGCCACCGCATAGCTGGAGTTGATGCCGGCGCCGGTGAGGAAGTTGCGCCGCACCGAGGTGCCCGAGCCCTTGGGCGCGACCATGATCACGTCCACGTATTCCGGCGGGACCACCTTGGTGTACTTCTGATAAACGATCGAAAAACCGTGGGAGAAATAGAGGGCGTCGCCCTCGTGCAGGTGCGGCTTGACGATCGGCCAGATGGCGCGCTGGGCCGCATCCGACACCAGCAACTGGACGATCGTGCCGCGCTCGACCGCCTCCTCGATGTCGAAGAGCGTCTTGCCCGGGACCCAGCCGTCCTTGACGGCGCGATCCCAGTCGCGCTTGAACTGCTTGGCCTGGCCCACGATGACGTTGAAGCCGTTGTCGCGGAGGTTCAGCGACTGGGCCGGCCCCTGCACCCCGTAACCGATCACGGCGATGGTCTCGTTCTTGAGCACTCGCCGCGCCTTGGACATCGGGAACTCTTTTCGCGTGACGACGTTCTCTTTGACGCCGCCGAAGTCAATCACTGCCATGGGTCTTCTTGCTTTCCTCGGTTGGTGGTGTGGGAAGCCACACCGGTTGTTCTCATTCGGTTCTCGCTTCGAGAGCGACGAATCCTAACCATTGGTTCCGCTACGTCAAACTCAATCACCCTCCGGCCGCGGCGGTTCGCTGGTGATTTCCCACAACACCCCGCGGGTGGTCGCCGGATCCAGAAACGCCGCCACCCGGCCGCAGGGGCCGGCGTGGTTCGCCTCGCCGCGCCGGCGCAGGCCGCGTTCCGGCAGCTTCGCCACCGTGGCGTCCACGTCCTTCACCCGCAGACACAAATGGTGGAGCCCTTCACCATGCTCCTCGAGATGCCGGCTCAACGGATGGTCCGGTCGCAACGGCTCCACCAGTTGCAGGTGGGTGTTGCCCAGGTCCAAATGCGTCAGTCGCACGCCCACCGACGGCAGCTCTTCGCTCAACACCACCGGCAGCCCCAGCGTGTCCCGATAAAACTTGAGTGCCTCCGCGGTATTGCGGACAACTATCGCCACATGATCGAGTGCGCCGAACATGGCCGCATCATGACCCGCCCCCGCGCCGGCCTCAAGACCGTCCCGGGCCGGCGGCCTTCCCGGTGGAGCGCGACCTTTCGCCAATGAAAACCTACCGCATTGCTGTCCTTCCCGGCGATGGCATCGGCGTCGAGGTGACCGCCGAGGCCGTGGCCCTGCTGGAAGCGCTTCCCTTGGAGCGCGACGGCATCGGGCTGGAGCTGCAGACCTATTCGGTCGGCGCCGCCGAATACCTCGCCCACGGCCACCCCTTCCCCGAGGAGACCTTCGAAGCCTGCCGCCAAGCCGACGCCATCCTGCTCGGCGCCATGGGCCTGCCCTCGGTACGCTGGCCGGACGGACGCGAGATCGCCCCGCAGCTCGATCTGCGCGAGCGGCTGGACCTTTATGCCGGCCTCCGCCCCGTCCGCCTCTATCACGAGCAGGACACCCCGCTCAAGGGACACGCGGCCGGCGACATCGATTTGTTGATCGTGCGCGAAAGCACCGAGGG